>JAZUPO010000306.1:0-11299 GCA_045605205.1 Victivallaceae bacterium | reverse complement strand
TGATTACCGGGGAGCAGATGCAGCGGAATGGGGGGATTGGTCAGCAGCGTGTCGCAGAGCATATATTCATCCTCTGTTCCCATATTAGTAATATCGCCGGGCATCACCGCAAATTCAGCTCCCAATTTTGCTGCATTGGCGAGGGTTTCACTCATCAAAAAGGCAGATTCAATAAAGAAACGGCCTTTGCGGTTTTCATCTTTGAGAGAAACGTGAGGGTCACTGATGAGCGCAAAACGCCCTAATTCCTCGCCTTCCGGCGCGGGCAAGGTGGTGAATTCAAGTTTTACACCTGAAAGTTCCGCCTCGTAAGAACGGCCCGGGACAAGGTCTTTTACTTCAAAACGTCCTGTTCCTGTTGCTTCAACAGATTTGTATTCCCGGCCGTCAATTGTAAGCACAGCAAAGCCGGCTCTTTCAAGTTCATAACTGAAAAGAGCCGAATTTTCGGTTACATTGATGATATCTGCATAATTCATTTTCTTAATATACCCCTAAAAAGTTGTTGTTGCAAGTCAAAAAGTGTCCGTAAGAGAAGCAAACACAGACAAATTGCGTAAATTTCAGGCGGTAAAAACCACAAAAGAAGAAGAAAGGGGAAAAATAAATATGGCAGATATCTTTTCCAGCTGTTGCCGGAAAGAGCAAAACAATTGGATATCCCAAGACAGAATGCCGCCAGAAATACGGGAAAAGCCATCATAATGAAGCGACGGGCATCACAATACGTGTGTGTATATCCCAAAAAGAACAGAATAAGAGGAATTGCTGCCAGCGAAAGAGCGATCCTGGTGCAGCGGTTGCGGATAAAGAGAAGACCGGCGATCCCTGCTGTCATCAGCAGTTTGTTGCTTCCTATAAGGAATTTTATATGCCGTAATTCAAGAAGTGTACTCCAGTTGAATCCGGTATCGGGTCGCTTGTCCGGGGGGAAATCCAGATAGTGCAGAGAGTAGCCAAAGGTAAGAGGATTGCCGAATTGATATGTGTTGACCAGAAACTGCCACATAAAAACGAGCAGGAATCCGCAAGCGGCAGCTGAAGAAAGTTTGCAGAATGTTCCCGGGGTTTTATCTTCCATTTTTTCGAGGCAGACAAAAGCGAGCAGCGGTGCAAAGAAAATGTAATTGATCCGCACCAGACAGCAGAAGCCGAAGGCTGTACCGATAATAAATAAATTCCGGGGGATTGAGGAAAGCCGTTGGGCAGCGGCAATGGTGCAAAGCACCGCCAGCAAACCCGGTGTATCACTCATTGCATTGAATCCGGCATTGATACACACCGCATAAAAACGCCACCAATCGGGGATCATATCCCAGGAACTCGGCAGAGAAAGAAAAGGAGCAAAGGCAAGTTTATCCCAAAACTCACTGTGGTAGATGAAAAAAGGATAAAGAGCCCACAGCAGTACCGCAGCAAAAGCACAACTGCTTTTGATCTTAAAGCCTTTCAGTACCACAAAGGCTGCTCCGAGGGCTGCCGGAGCAAGAACAAGTCCGTTGAAATAGGAAAAAATAATGGCAATATCGTAATACTCCCCGGCTCCTGTCAGCACTATAAAAGGCAGGTAAAAAAATCCCAGACCGATAGTGAAATTCCAGGGGCCTGCAAAGTTGCCCTGAAGCATATCGCTTATGGTTTTGAAATACCCCGGTTCGTCTGCGGCAGACGGGAGGGCGTTTCCCCAGAAAGCTACTTCCAAAAGGAGCAGGATTTGTCTTGTCAGAATGGCGAAAAGGATCAGAAAGAGGTTTTCTGAAAATGAATCCGACAGGATCTTTTTTTCTTTTTTCCATTTGAAAAAGAGAAATGCAAATACCGCCAATATGGAAATAAGAACAGCTGTTACCGGCAGCTGCCATTGGAACTCCGGTGCCTGAGCCACAGGTTCTTTTCTTTCATTAACGGTCAGTTGAGGCGAAATGAATCCCCCCTGTTCCAATTCTGCAAAGTCGTAATAATAAGCAATGGGATGTTTTACAGAAAAATGGCGTTTCAGGGGGCTTTTGACCTGATAGATCCCGGGAACGAGAATGCTGCCGGATGCTGAGAAAACATCCGGCTTCTCAAACACCGGGGTCGGCTGCCGTATTTCTATCTCTGCTCCGGAACAGATGCTTGCAGTGAGCAGAAGCAGCAGCGTGCATTTACACAGCACCGATAAAAGGGATTTGACGGCCATCTTCATTGCTGTCCAGTCCATATCCTATAAGATAACGGTCAGGTGCTTGGAATCCAAAAAATTCAGGCATAATGGCGTCAGTCGGTCTGGCAACATCTTTGATGACAGCAACGGCGGCTTTTACACTCAGTGCACCTGCTGATGACAAATACGCCCGCACAGCGGAAAGTGTCAGTCCGGTATCAAAAACCTCGTCGACGATCAAAACGTGTCTGTCTCTGACGCTCATTTTTAATTCTGAACGGAATTTCAGCTCCCCGGAACTGGCGTGCCCGTGATAGCTTGCCACTGAAAGAGAGTCTATCCACAAGGGAATGTCCATAGCACGAACCAGGTCGGAGGCAAAAATCATACCTCCCGTCATAAGCACAATAACGGTCAGCGGTTTGTCTTTGTAAAATTCGCTGATTTCTCTGCCTAACTCGGTGACTCTGGCAGAAAGAGTTTCCCGGTCGATTATGACTTCAATATTTTTCATAAACTGTCAACTGAGCATTTCTTTGATAACTGCCAGAATTTCAGAAACTTCACTCATACGTCCCATACCGTCTGCTCCGCAAGCGACACGTCCGGCGGCAGGTCCGATGATCCGGACACCGTGTTTGGAGAGTTTTTCGATATTTTCCTGGCAGGTCCAGTGTCTCCACATATTAGGGTTCATAGCGGGGGCGATGGCTGCCTTGCCGTTGAATGTGGCGGCAAACGTACTCAAGGCATCATCGGCGATGCCGTTGGCATATTTTGCAATAAAGTTGACAGTTGCCGGAGCTGTGACAAAAAGCTCTGCACTCTGAGCAAGTGCTACGTGTTCAGGCTGCCACTGGGGAAGCTCCCAGAGGGAGGTGATCACCGGATTGCGTGAAAGAGTCCGGAATGTCAAAGGCGTTACAAATTTGACTGCGTTTTCAGTCATAATGACCTGAACTTCGAATCCGGCCTTGACCAAATCACTGCATAACTGTGCACTTTTATAGGCTGCAATGCCGCCTGTGACACCGAGGGCGATAAGGGTTTTACTCATTGAAAAGCTCATTTTTAAGAGTTTTTGTAAGAAAGCGGAAAGAACGCAGCACAGCAGTCAATTCAACAGCGGCCTGTTCCAATTGATCATTGACGATGATATAATCGTAAATGTTGTAGTTTGAAAGTTCATCTTTGGCAGCTCCCAAACGGAGTTGGAGCTGTTCCTCTGTTTCACTGCCTCTGCCTCTCAGACGGGTTTCGAGAGAGGCGAGGGACGGCGGGGCGATCAGGATAAAGTGGACAGAACGGGCAAGTTCAGGCTCTTTCTCTGCCGCAGCCCTGATCTGTTTTGCACCTTGAACATCAATATCCAGCAAGACCTGTTCGCCACCTTTGAGGCGGGAGAGGACTTCGCTTTTCAATGTTCCGTAACGGCGGGCAAAAATTCCGGCATATTCCAAAAATTCTCCGGCTTGCACTTTGGCTTCAAATTCTTCCGGGGCAAGAAAATAGTATTCTCTGCCGTGTTCTTCGCCGGGGCGGGGGGCTCTGGTCGTGCAGGAAATGGAAAATTTCAGATCATCCAGTACTTTTTGTACCTCTTTGACCAGAGTGGACTTACCGACACCGCTGGGACCGGAAATGACAATAAGGCTGCCGTAACGTTCAAATTGATTCATCTGCAAAAGCTCCGCATAATTTTTGCCAATCCGGAAAATTCCAGCGTTCGGGAAATTCTCTGCACTGAACCGGCTTGACTTTTTCAATGGCACAACAGGCAAGCCCTGTCTCATCTGCGGTCAGGTACTCGCAGCTGCCGTCTGTTTTTTCAATAAGACTCAAATGCCGACGGTCGGGAGTGAGGCGGGTGTGAAATTCAAAGAACTCCTCTTCGCTCATTTTCAGATAAGCGGCAATGGCTTCGGCTTCACCCGGTGCCAGTTTTACCGCTCCCGGCCATCGGCAGCAATTACCGCATCTGCGGCACACAAAGTTCTTCACCGTGAGAAGCTGTCCAGAGTCAAGTCATCCTGCTTGATGTCGATCAGCAGAAATCCCAGTACAAAGTCGACGATTTCAACGGGGTGCAGATAGAGGTCGCCGTCAATAAGGAAACCCAGTGAACCACCAATAGCCCAATAATCGCGGGGACCTTTGAAGAAATCATAAGCTCTCACAGTAGGATCGGGGATACCGGCACGCATTTCAACATAATTATCGACCCAAGGGCTGTTGTTCAGCATTGAATAATGTTCCTCGCCGATGCTGATCAGTGAATAGTACCACATTTCTTCAATGCCGACACCGTACTGGCGGTTATGGGACTTGTAGAGTTTTGCTGTTGTTCCCCAGCCGGCTCCCACATCGATGGCACGGGTGCACATCAACCGGGCCTGAGCAACCAACCCGGCACCCAGATTGACAGAAAAGGAATCAAGTGCATCAAGCAGACGGTTCGGAATGTAAAAAACAAGTTTTTCCGGCAAAGTGTCGATGAACTCACTGGCGGCAGAACTCTCTGCAGCCTTGAGAGGAGCGGAAAAGAGCAGCCCGAAAGCCACAGCAGCAGCAAAAATCACTTTTTTCATCTGTATTATCCTTTCTGAACAGAATTTGAAAATGTATTCTCTATAAACTAATATCATTTTACGCATTTTGCAAGAGGAAAAAAGATTTTTTCTTAAAATTTTACAGTTTATCGTTCTTTTAAGCCTAAAAAACCTTAAAGCATACCTCATTCCTCTTGACAATTCACACAACAGGAGTTATATTATAAAGTTAATAAGCTGAGAGTACGCAGCTTTGCGTGGAATTCAGTCGTTGCCGTCATCCGGCTTTGCTCTGAGACAAAGGGAAAAGAAGGAAAGTAAGACGGGGGACGGCAACGGGATTCCGCTTGCACAAGTCGTCTGCGTACCCAGTTTTGGTTTCTGACATCAATAATCAACAGAAGGAAAACTAAAAAGATGGCTGAACAGAAAATCGTTTTTGAATTTGATGAAAACCGGACTATGGAAATTTCCACCGGTAAAGTTGCCGGTCTTGCCAATGGCTCCTGTCTTGTCCGTCAGGGGGATACCGTTGTTTTGGCTGCAGCCTGTTCCGGTGCTGCCAAAGAAGGAGCCGACTTCTTCCCGCTGCAGATCGACTATCGTGAAAAATACAGCGCCGCAGGTAAATTTCCCGGCGGTTATATCAAGCGTGAAGGCCGCCCCTCCACCAAGGAAATCCTTACCTGCCGTATGATCGACCGGCCTCTGCGTCCCCTCTTCCCCAAAGGCTTTTTCAATGAAGTGCAGATCCAGTGTCTGCTCCTCAGTGCTGACGGCATCAATGAGCCTGATGTTCTGGCTATGGTGGCTGCTTCTGCCAGCTTGATGCTTTCTGATCTTCCCTTCCAGGGGCCTGTGGGAGCTGTCCGCGTGGGAAAAATCGACGGCAAATATGTTGTCAATCCCACCCGTGAACAGATGAAGAACAGCACTCTTGATCTGATTTATTCCGGTACTCCCGACCTTGTTATTATGATCGAAGGTGAAGCTGAATTCGTTTCTGAAACAGAAATGCGTGAAGCTATGTATGTGGCAAATGAAGCCATCAAAAAGCAGTGTGCTGCTCAGGTCGAACTTGCAGCAAAGGCCGGACGTGCCAAGAAGGAATATCACTATTACCTCGTTCCTGAAGCTTTGCAGGCTGCTCTCGAAAAATTCTGTGCCGACCGCATTGAAAGCGTCTGCACCGTCCCCGGCAAAGAAGATCGTATCAACGCTCTCGACGGTTTGCTCTCTGATGCCAGAGAAGCTCTGCGGGCCGACTTTGCTGATATGAGTGACGAAGACTTCAGAATCGAAACCGCCAAAGGTTTTGATGATCACGTCCGCGATGTGACCCGTCGCCTGATCCTTGAGAAGCAGTATCGTCCCGATGGCCGTACCATTACCGACATCCGTCCTCTTTCTGCTGAAGTGGCTGTGCTGCCCGTGGTGCACGGCAGTGCACTTTTCTCACGCGGTGAAACTCAGGCTATGGTCATCACTACTCTGGGTAACGAAAAAGATGCTCAGGAATTTGACGATCTTTCCAGTGCTGCCGGTGTCGGATTCAAACGTTTCTATCTGCATTACAACTTCCCCAACTTCAGTGTCGGCGAAGTCGGCCGTATCGCCGGTCCCGGACGTCGTGAAATCGGACACGGCAACCTGGCTGAACGTTCTGTTGCCAAGGTTATGCCCAAGGACTTCCCTTATGTCGTCCGCTGCGTGTCTGAGATTATGAGCTCCAATGGATCCACCTCTATGGCTTCTGTCTGCGGTGCCACCCTCTCTCTGATGGATGCCGGTGTGCCCATTACCGCTCCTGTGGCGGGTATTTCCTGCGGTCTTGTGACCGGGGATAACGGTGAACGTCTGCTGTTGACCGATATTCTCGGTGCTGAGGACCATTTCGGCGATATGGACTTCAAGGTTTGCGGTACCCGTGACGGTATTACCGGATTCCAGCTCGACCTCAAGCTGCCCGGTATTCCCATTGATTTGCTCTGTGAAGGTATGGAACGCAACCGGATTGCCCGTATGAAGATCCTCGATGTGATCGAAGCTTGCATTCCTGCTCCCCGTGCTGATATCAGCCCCCGTGCTCCCAGACTTGAAGTCATCAAGATCAACCCCGATAAAATCGGTGCTCTTATCGGTCCCGGTGGAAAGAATATCCGTGCAATCACCGAAGAAACCGGTACTTCTATTGATATCGACGATGACGGCAGCGTGAAAATTATGGCGGCAAATGCTGAGCAGCTTGCAGCCGCTGTTGAACGCGTCCTCGGCTCCACTGCCGAAGCAGAAGTCGGCAAGATCTATCGCGGTAAAGTCGTTACGGTCAAAGATTTCGGTGCTTTTGTAGAAATCATCCCCGGTGTTGAAGGTCTGCTTCATATTTCTGAAATGGCTGATTACCGGGTCAACAAAGTTACCGATATCTGTTCAGAAGGTCAGCTGGTCACTGTAAAAGTCATTGACATTGACCCTGCTTCCGGAAAGATCAAACTCAGCCGTAAGGCTGCTTTGAAAGAAATTGACGAATAATCGATCGTCAGTGATACAAAAAAACAAAGGCGGTCTCCGGAAAACTCTCCGGCAGGCCGCTTTTTTAAGAGCTGCAATAATTTCAGGAGAAAGTGATTGTGGGAATGTTGGAAAAAGGTCTCAAAGGCAGTGAAATCACTATTCGCTGTCTTGAACAGCTTGGCGTGGATACTGTGTTTGCTTATCCGGGCGGCCAGGCAATTGAACTGCATCAGGCCTTGAGCCGTTCATCAAAAATCCGGGTCATTCTGCCCCGGCACGAACAGGGCGGTGCTTTTGCTGCCGTAGGATACGCCCGTGCCAGCGGCAAAGTTGGAGTCGCAATGGCCACCAGTGGTCCCGGTGCCACCAATTTGGTCAGCGGTATTGCGGATGCTTATATGGACTCCGTTCCGACAGTTTTCATCACCGGCCAGGTTTCCACCCGCTTTATCGGAAAAAACGTATTTCAGGAAACAGATATTATCGGTGTTACCCGTCCCATAGTCAAGCACAGTTTTCTTGTTCTTGATATCAGCGAACTTGCGGATATTATGACCAGGGCCTTTGAAATCGCCGCCTCCGGCCGTCCCGGCCCGGTGGTGGTGGATATCCCCAAAAATATTCAGCAGAGTATTGGGGATTTTGATCCGGAAAGTGTGCATTTCCGCACGGCCGCTCCTCTTGAGCCTCAAGCAAATGATATTGCAGCTTTCAGAAAAATGCTTGCTCAGTCAGAGCGTCCCTGTCTCTGTCTCGGCGGCGGAGTGATCAGCTCCGGAGCAGCAGCGGAGGCTGTTGCATTTGCAGAAAAGTTCAATCTGCCTGTTGTGACCACTCTTATGGGAATCGGTGCCATACCGGACGATCACCCTCTTTCTCTTCAGTGGCTGGGAATGCACGGAACTGTGGGAGCCAATTATGCTGCCAATGAAAGTGATCTTTTTATTTCTCTGGGGGCCCGCTTTGATGACCGGGTAACTGGAAATGCAGAAAAATTTGCCCGCAACTCCAAGATCATTCACGTTGATATCGACGATTCTGAAATCAATAAAAACAAAGTGGCTGATCTGGGGATCCTGGCAGATGTCAAAGAGGTTCTCAAGGCGATGAACAGTGCTCCTGAATTCAAGGAGCGCAAGGCGTGGTTTGAAAAAATCGGAGCCTGGAAAAAAGCTCACCCCTTCTCTTATAAGGAAGTCCCCGGACGTCTTCACGCTCAGTATGTCATCAAAACACTGTCAAAAATGACCGGGGGCGAAGCTGTCATTGTCCCCGGGGTCGGACAGCATCAGATGTGGAGTGCCCAATTTTACGATTTTCAATACCCCAGACAGTTGTTGACTTCAGGCGGTCTCGGGGCTATGGGGTTCGGTCTTCCCGCGGCAATGGGAGCCAAGGCGGCCCTGCCCGGAAAAACAGTTATCAATATTGACGGTGACGGCAGTTTTCAGATGAACATTCAGGAGTTGGGAACTCTTGTTGTGGAAGAGCTGGATGTAAAAATGGTTGTCATCAATAATATGCACCTGGGAATGGTTGCTCAATGGGAAGATCTGTTCTATAATCACCGCAGGGGCAACACTGTTCTCGGCAGAGCCAAAGGCGGTTGTCCTGTCCGGCAGCAGCAATGCGGAGAGTGTGACGGTACCGGGTGCAGTTCTGCTTATCCTGACTTTGTAACGATTGCCTCCGGCTACGGCATCCCCGGACGTCACGTTTGGAAAAAGGAAGAGCTTGAAGAGGCCATCAGTGAGATGCTCAATACTCCCGGTCCTTTTATTCTTGACGTCCATACGCCTTATGAATGTGCGGTTCTGCCCATTATTCCTCCGGGCGGAGATTATACACAAATCATTACTGCAGAGTAAAAAAATGATCTTGTCAATAAAACCTTCCCGTGTTAAAGGGGTTATCGGCGTACCCGGATCAAAATCCCATACGATCCGCGGTGTTATTTGCGGTATTCTGGCCAGTGGAACAAGTACTCTTACTTATCCCCTCGAATCAGATGACACCAAAGCCGCCATCGGAGCGGCACGGGCATTGGGGGCGGAAGTGGAGCAATTTGCCGATCACTGGAAAATTTACGGATGCGGCGGAAAATTCAGTAATCCCGGCAAAACAATTGATATGCTCAATTCAGGGACGTCCCTGCGGCTCTTTTTTTCTGCTGCAGCGAGAGAAGCTTTTTCTGTGGCCTTTGATGGGGATGCTTCTTTGCGAAGCCGGAAAATGGCGACTTTGATAGAAACACTCGAATCCCTCGGATGCCGCTGTACTTCAAATAATGGCAAATGTCCTGTTTCCATTTGCGGACCGGTCCGGAGCGGCAGAGCTGTGGTGGATGGGGAAAGTTCCCAGTTTTTAAGCTCATTGCTTTTTGCCCTGCCCTTTGCAGACGGAGAGTTTGATCTTGATTTATCTTTTCTCAACGAAAAACCTTATGTGGGAATAACTCTTTCCTGGCTGGATTTTTTGGGGATCAAATATGAAGTTTCGCCGGATTGGCTTCATTGGCATATAAAAGGGAATCAAAAGATTTCTGCCTTTTCCCGGGCAATCCCTGCTGACTTTTCCACGGCAGCATTTCCTCTGGCGGCGGGAGTTCTTGCCGGAGAGGAGTTGAAAATCACGAATCTGGATTTTTCCGACTGTCAGGGCGACAAGGTGGTTTTTGACCACTTTAAAGCAATGGGGGCACAGTTGGACTATGGCGATATGCTGACAATCAGAGGCGGTAAAAAACTCAAAGGCGGCATTTTTGACCTCAATGCCACGCCGGACGCTTTACCCATTATGGCCGTTGCCGCGGCATTTGCCGAAGGTGAAACCCGTCTTATCAATGCTCCTCAGGCCCGGATCAAGGAAACGGATCGTATTGCTGTTATGGCCCGGGAACTGACAAAAATGGGAGTCGATCTTGAGGAACTTCCTGACGGACTTGTTATTCACGGAACCGGAAAGGTGAAAGGTTCTCTTGAACTGGAAAGTTACGGAGATCACCGCATCGTTATGTCTCTTGCAGTTGCGGCTTTGGCTGCTGAGGGAGAAAGTGCTATCAGGGATGCGGAATGTGCGGGGGTGACTTATCCCGGATTTTTTGAAACATTTTCAGCGTTGGGAGCAGATTTTTCTCTTTCAAAATAATCATACTTCAACAACAAAAAAAGGGGAAGAGAGCATTTTTGCTGTCACCCCCTCTTTTTATGCCATTTTTTCGCCGGGACAGGTTGAAAAATCACGCTTTATGGTGTATATTAGAATGATTTATATAATTTAATAATCTATTTACTATGGAGTTGATGATGAGTGACGACTGCTGTTGCCGCAAGGCCGCACCCGAATTAACGATCGGCGGCTGGAGTTTGAATATCCCCGAATATTGCAACTGTGCGTATGACGTAATTGATCGTTATGCTCAGGAAACCCCTGAAAAACTGGCGATGATCTGGGTCAATCAGGAAGGTGTGGAAAAACGTTTTACCTTTGCCGATTTTTCAAGGCTTTCAAATCAGGCGGCCAATATGCTGCTTGCTCAGGGAATCAAAAAAGGCGACAGAGTTTTTCTGTTGCTGCCCCGTATCCCTGAATGGTGGATCTTTTCAGCAGCTCTTATGAAGCTCGGGGCCATATCCTGCCCTGCCCCCACCTTGCTTATGCCTCACGATATCCAATTCCGTATCAATTACGGAAAGTTCAAAGCTGTTATCGCTGACCTCGGCGGAGCAGAAAAAGTCGATGAGATCAAAGCTCAGTGCCCTCAGCTTGAAAATTTGATTATGGTTGAAGGTGCAAGAGAAGGCTGGGTCGATTATTATGCGGAGATTAAAGCGGCATCTTATTCAGAAACAGAACTGAGCTGCGGCAAAGTTGCGACCAAAGCCAAAGAACCTATGCTGCTTATCTTTACTTCCGGAACCAGTAAGAATCCCAAACTGGTCCAGCATACCTTTGACTATCCTTACGGCCATCTGGTCACCGCCGGTTTGTGGCACGGTCTCAAGCCCGGGGATCTGCACTTTGCCGTGTCAGACACCGGCTGGGGAAAGAATGTGTGGAGCAACTACTTCGGTCAGTGGATGATGGGAGC
>JAZUPO010000305.1:0-9165 GCA_045605205.1 Victivallaceae bacterium | reverse complement strand
GATAGATCAAAGGCAGAGTGGAGGGACGACGGCCGCCGAAAAGGAATGCTGCAATGGGCACACCGGCAGGATCTTCCCATTCGGGAGCGATGGCGGGGCAGTTGCAGGCACGGGCGGTGAAACGGGCGTTGGGATGAGCAGCCTTGACGGGGTTGCCGTCGGCGTCGACCTGACCGGGTTTCCAGTCATTGCCCTTCCAGTCGATCAGGTGATCGGGAGCATCATAGCCGATGCCTTCCCACCAGACGTCGCCGTCATCGGTGAGAGCCACGTTGGTGAAGATGGTGTCCTTGGAGCAGGACAGCATAGCATTGGGGTTGGATTTCATACTGGTACCGGGAGCAACACCAAAGAAACCGGCTTCGGGGTTGATGGCACGCAGGAAACCTTCGTCGTCGAACTTCATCCAGCTGATGTCGTCGCCGACGGTTTCAACCTTCCAGCCCTTGAGGGTGGGGATAAGCATAGCCAGGTTGGTCTTTCCGCAAGCAGAGGGGAAAGCACCGGTGACATACTTGACTTCGCCCTGGGGGTTGGTCAGCTTGAGGATGAGCATATGCTCAGCCAGCCAGCCTTCGTCGCGGGCCTGAACGGTAGCGATACGCAGAGCGAGGCACTTTTTACCCAGCAGAGCGTTGCCGCCGTAACCGGAACCATAGGACCAGATTTCGCGGGTTTCGGGGAAGTGAGCGATGTATTTCTGATCCATAGGGGCGCAGGGCCACAGACCGTTGTCGCTTTCGCCTTCGGCGAGGGGCTTACCGACGGAGTGGACGCAGGGAACAAAGTCATCGTTACCGAGGATTTCGAGAACTTTGGTGCCGACGCGGGTCATCACGTGCATATTGATCACAACGTAGGCGGAGTCAGTCAGTTCGACACCGATCTTGGCGATCTTGGAACCCACAGGGCCCATTGAGAAGGGGATCACATAGAGGGTACGGCCGTGCATACAACCTTTGTAAAGGCCGAGCATAGTCTTTTTCAGTTCTTTGGGATCGATCCAGTTGTTGGTGGGACCGGCATCTTCTTCTTTTTCGGAAGCGATGAAGGTACGTTTTTCAACGCGGGCCACGTCAGAAGGATCAGAGCGGAACAGCAAGCTGTTGGGACGCTTTGCGGGGTTCAGGCGGACGGCAAGGCCGGATTCGATCATTTCTTCGCAGAGACGATCGTATTCTTCCTTGCTGCCATCACACCAGTAAATGGCATCGGGTTCGCAGATAGCGGCCCACTCTTTGACCCATGCGACCAGCTTTGCACTGGCAGCGGCGGGAACCTGGTTCAGTTCTTTCATTTTACATTTCCTTTTGTTAGGGCAAAGCCCGTTTATTTAACAGGAGACAACTCCTCAATCAACTTTTCAAAACGGCGGCCGTATTCGATATAGATCTCTTTGCGTTTGTCTTCGCCGCTGTCCTTATCGGTATCGTGGAAAACAGAGCCCATATGGGGTTCCATTGAAAATCCGCCGTCATAGCCGTTTTTAAGCAGATCGGCAACGACTTCACGCACTCTGCCGTCGCCTTCACCGGCAAAGGTGTAACGGGCACCGGAAAAACCGATTTTCTTTTCGGTGCAGACGGCATCCTTGATATGGACGTAGCGGATAAACTCCTTTACATAGGAGTAAAATTCAAATGAATCCTGCATCTTGTCAAGTTCATCGCCCTGAGAGCGGTCAAAGTTGAGCACAGGATTTCCGGTATCAAAAATCAGCTTGAGTCCGGGGACATTTTCCAGAAGTTTCAATGTATGCTTCCAGGACTGACCGCCGTAGTTGTTGCAGTTTTCGTGGAGATATTCAACGCCTGCGTCCTGACAGATCCTGACCAGGGTGCCGACTTTTGCAAAGACGTGTTTCTCGACCTCAGGATCCCAGGCGGGACGTTGCCACTGAGCTTTGAAGCTCATCCCCCGGATCATCGTGCAGTTGAGTTTTTTCATCCGGACAATGGCCCGTTCAAGCTGCTGGCGGGTCTGATTGAAGTGATCGTTATCAAGGGGTTCCCAACCCCAGTTGGCGACACAGCTGCCGAAACAGTTGACAGCGATACCGGCATCAGCGAGTTTTCCGCAGACTTCTTCAAAAACTTCTTCAGAAACATCGTGCAGATTAACACCATTGATCTGACGGGCTTCAATAAATTTCCACCCCAAAGCTCTGGTCACTTCGATCTGACCGTCGATTGAGGGTGAAGCCTCATCTGCAAAACCGGAAAAATACATCTTTTATCTTCTTTCCTTGAAATCACTTATACTTGGGCAGCATATTGCCGTGAGCGTCGATCAGGGCATCGCACATCTTGATGATCTTATCAACGGGAAGTTCCGCTGCGGTATGGGGATCCATAAGAGCGGCCTGATAAATACGTTCCTTCTTCAATGTCAGAGCGGCCTCAATGGTCAACAGCTGGACATTGATATTGGTCATATTCATTGCGGCACACTGGGTGGGCAGATCACCGATAAAGGTTCCCTGGACACCGTTGCGGTCAACGAGACAGGGGACTTCGACCACCGCATCTGCGGGCAGATTGGTAATAAGTCCGTTATTCAAAACGTTTCCGCCGATCTGGATAGGCTTGTTAGTGACCATTGCTTCCATAATCAGTGAACCGTATTCGTGAGACATCGTATGTCCCAGTTTGGGATCGTTGCGCAGTTCATCATACATTTTCTTCCAGCCTGCGATCTGGTTGACACATCTTCTGGGATATTCATCCAGGGGGATCCGGTACTCATCGAGCAATTCGGGATATTGGCTTTTGATCCAGTAGGGGGCGTATTCCGCATTGTGTTCGCTGGATTCGGTCACATAGTAGCCGAAAAGCCGCATCATTTCCAGCCGGATCATATTTCCGCCCTGGGTCTGATTCATTATCTTGCGGCCGCCGTTGATGAATTCCTCTTTATTTTTACGCCACTCTTTGACTTTTTTGGCGGCAAGTTTCTTGATTTCAGGATAAAGATCCTTGCCGTCCCGTGTCAGTTCAAGGAGCCAGGCCATATGGTTGATACCGGCGATCTTGTACTGAGTGCGTTTGAATTCTTCTTCTGAGATCTTGATTCCGAGGGTATCATAGAGAGAAGACACACACACCTGCACACTGTGGCAGAGTCCCACAGTTTTCACATCGGTAGCCTTGAGCATCGCCCCTGTGAGCATCGCCATAGGATTGGTATAATTGAGCAGCCAGGCATTGGGGCAGACCTGTTCCATTTCGTAACCGAAATCCAGCATCACAGGAATGGTCCGCAGTGCCCGGAAAATACCGCCGATTCCCAGAGTATCGGCAATAGTCTGCCGCAGTCCGAATTTTTTGGGGATCTCAAAGTCGATGACCGTTGAGGGTTCATATCCGCCGACCTGAATGGCATTGACAACAAAATCGGCACCTTTGAGAGCTGCTTTGCGGTTTTTCACGCCCAGATGAGTGGTAATAGTGGCCCGGCTGTCATTAATATTTTTATTGATGACATCGAGGATATAACGGGATTCCTCCAAACGTTCAGCATCAATATCATAAAGAGCAAAATGAGAATCTCTCAATGTTTCCCGGCACATACAATCGCCGAGGACATTTCTTACAAAGACAGTGCTTCCGGCACCCATAAATGTGATTTTTGCCATTACACAATTTCCTTACAGCTAAAATAAAATACAGTTACTATAACATACACCCTGACACCTTTTTTTTCAAGGCAAATACAAAAATTTACGGCAAAAAAACGACTCCGGTCAAAAGGCCGGAGTCCGGAATAAAGAATCGAACAGCTTACTCAGCTCTTGAAGCTGCAATACGGGCCGCGACCTCTGCTTCATAGGCATCAAAGTCATCAATCATAATCTGGGCGACACCGCTTTTCATAGCCGCTTCGGCCACCTTGCGGGCGACGTGGGGAACCACACGGGGATCGAAAGGTTTGGGAATGACCATTTCACGGCGCAAGCCCGCAGGAGTATCAAAAAGACCTTTGGCAGCATCGGCAGGATAAGCCTTTTTGAGTTCCGCTTTTACATCTTCGGGGAACTCGGCACGGGCCAGTTCAGCAAGGGCTTCAGAGGCGGCGAGTTTCATTTCCTCGTTGATATCTTTGGCCCGGACATCCAGAGCCCCGCGGAAAATACCGGGGAAGCCCAGAACGTTGTTGATCTGGTTGGGGAAATCGCTGCGTCCGGTACCTGCCAGAGCTGCTCCGGCGGCAATGGCGGCATCAGGGAAGATTTCAGGGGTGGGATTGGCCATAGCAAAGACAATAGCATCCCGGTTCATAGATTTGATCATCTCAGGGGTGAAGCAATTGGGAGCAGAGAATCCCAGAAGAATGTCAGCTCCTTTGACCACTTCAGCAAGAGTACG
The DNA here is from genome assembly GCA_045605205.1 of Victivallaceae bacterium. GTDB lineage: Bacteria > Verrucomicrobiota > Lentisphaeria > Victivallales > Victivallaceae > UBA1784. Next base: position 4,801 of record JAZUPO010000305.1, on the reverse strand, counting down.
CATTTCCGTATCTTTGGCAAAAATCTGCTGTTCTTCACTCAGATCAGTACGTCCCTTATGGAGCACGCCGTTAATATCGACGAGGGTCATATTTTCCAATTTTGCTCCGGCAGTAAGATAGAAGCGGCTGCAGGCCAGTCCTGCGGCACCGGCTCCATTGACAACGAAACGGCAATCTTCGATTTTCTTGCCTACAATGGCCAGACCGTTGATGATGGCAGCAAGAGAAATAATGGCAGTTCCGTGCTGGTCATCGTGGAACACAGGAATGGAAAGCATCTTTTTGAGTTCACGCTCCACCTTGAAACAGGCGGGAGAAGCAATATCTTCAAGGTTGAACCCGCCGAAACTGGGTTCCAGACAGGCGGCGGCGGCAATAAGTTTATCGGGATCTGTCTTGCCTTCGGCATTGGAAACACGGTTCAGACAGATGGGAATGGAATCAATAGCGGCAAAGTGCTTGAAAAGGACAGACTTCCCTTCCATAACGGGGAGACCTGCTTCAGCACCGATATTGCCAAGTCCCAGAACCGCGGTTCCGTCACTGATAACGGCAACCGTGTTGGCTCTTGAAGTATAACGCCACACATTTTCCTTGTCAGCTTTGATTTCCAGACAGGGTTGAGCGACACCGGGAGTATAGGCAAGAGAAAGTTCCTCTGCACTGGTACAGGGCTTACTGGATTTAACAACGATTTTACCGGGTTTGCCTTCACTGTGATAGGCAAGAGCTTTCTGTTTCAATTCTTCAGGGGACATAAAAAAACTCCTTTATATAAATAAGACTTCAATATGTGTATAATATACCTTTTCCCGTGCCAAAAGTCAAACATCCATAACAAGATTGTCTGAATTTCACAGCAGATGCTTTTTCCGCCACTGCGCCGGGGAAAGGCCGGTTTCCTTTCTGAATGTACGGGAAAAATGTTCATATTCCCGGAACCCGCATAATGAAGCCATTTCATACAGGCGCAAGTCAGGGTCTGGAAAGCTCAAAAGCTGCCTGGCGTGATAAATACGTTCGGCAGTGAGCATTTGAGAAAATGTGCCAAGTCCGTTTTCTTTCAGAATATGACAGAGCCGGGAAACAGAAATGTGGACAGCAGAGGCAGCATCGGCGGTGGAAATATCCTTGTAGTAATTCTGCTCGATAAACTCCTGTATTCTTTCGGCATAGCTCCCCTGAAGGGATTTTTCCGGCAGAGTGATCTCTGCGGCTTTCGCCTCCAGCCCCGCCGCAAAGACCGGCAGCAGGTGGGCGATGGTACGCACTTTCTTCTTGTCCGCAGGATCAAGGAGCCCCGCAAAAACTGTCAGGACACACCGCCCGCCCCGGTAGACCGGGGAAACAAGTTCAAAACATCCTTTCCGGCAGTGAACAGCAAACAGATCACGCTCCGGCGAAGATGCCATCCGCTTGTTAAGATCGTGCATACAATGCCGGATACAGTAAGAACGCTGCTCCCTGCCGCACCGCTCCGGATGGGTCTTACGGTGGGATCTGCGCTGCCTGTTGACCAGTGAAACATTGCCCCGGAAAAATACATCACTGTAAATATGCAGACAGATCCTGCAGCCGGTCAATTCTTCAAAGGCCTGTAATTCAGGTTCAAGAGAAAAGGTTTTCATGATAAAACAACTCCATAATGACAATATACATCAACTTTTCAACAATGCAAATCATTTTTATTTTATTTTTTGAAGTTATATTATCAACAAAGGCAATTTTATTGCCTCAACAGAACAAAAAAAAGGAGTCTTTCCCAATGAAAAAACAAATCGCCGTTGTTGCCGGATGTACCGGATGCGACACCTGCCGCTGGCTGTGCACAGTTGAAGCAATCACTTTTGACCACAACGGAGCACATATCGATCCGGAAAAATGTATCGGCTGCGGAAAATGTGCCGACAATTGTCAATCTTATGCCATAAATATGGTGGAAAAATAAGAAAGGAAAAATCTTATGAGTTATGAAATCCTTGCCAATGGAAATGTCATCGCCCCCGCAAGAGAACTGCAAAATGCTGGCGAATACGATGTGGTCGTCTGCGGCGGCGGTATGGCGGGCTTCGGAGCCGCTCTGGCGGCAGCACGACACGGCGCCAAAGTGCTGATCATCGAAAAAGCCACCGCCCTGGGCGGTCTGGCAACTGTGGGACTCGTTCCCATTCCTATGGATAACCCCACAGGCATCAGTGCCGAAATGCTCCACCGTCTGGAAGAAGTCGACGGCCATACCCGGAGAAACACCGACCCCGAAAAACACAAACTGATCCTGGACCGTATGATCAAAGAAGCAGGCATCGACCTTTTGCTGGATACCATCATCACAGATGCTGTTATGGCAGGCAATCAGATCAGAGGCGTTGTGATCGAAAGCAAAAGCGGCAGACAGGTCATTATGGGCAAACGCTTCATCGACTGTACCGGCGATGCGGATCTGGCTTACTTTGCCGGGTGCGAATGTATGTCAGGCCGCCCCGAAGACGGCAAACATCAGGCCTGCTCCATCGACTTCCGGCTGGGGGGTGTTGATTATGACAAATATCTGGACTCTGATTTCAGAAAAGAGGACCCCAGATGGATCAAACTCATTGAAAAAGCCCACAAAGACGGCCGTATGCCTGTTATGTATGAAAACCACGTCAACTGGGTGGTGTTCGTCCCCGGCAGGCCGAAAAAATGCGGCAAAGACGAGATCTGTTACTGCATTTCCCACTCACGGAACTGTGACCCGCTTTCAAACAGAGATCTGACACGGATGTATCAGGAAGGACGGGAACAGGCCGAATTTTTCTCCAAGTTTATCAGGGAAAATATCCCCGGACACGAAAACTCTTACCTGATCGATACCGCCACTCTGCTGGGTGTCCGTGAAAGCCGCCGGGTGGTGGGTGAATATATCCTGAAAACCCTTGACTTTGCCAGAGGCGTCAAATTTGATGATGCTGTCACAAGTACACGTCACCACTTCGATCTTCACAACCCCGACGGCGTAGGCAACATCAAATGGGCCAAAGAGATCATCAACGGCAAAGTGTGTTATGTTTCCTCAACCGGTAATCCCGGATCCCTTGAACCGCCCTGCGGTTATGAAAATATGACCGACGGCTGGGGCAGATACGGCGCTGAACGGGTCTTCAAGAAAACGGACTCAGACATTCCCTACCGTTCACTCCTTCCCGTCAAGATCGACAATCTGCTGGTGGCCGGCAGATGCCTTTCTTCAGAATTTATGGCTCAAGCCGCTTCAAGACTTATTCTCTGCTGTGTCAATATGGGCCAGGCGGCAGGAACAGCCGCAGTACAATCCTTGAAAGAAAACTGCGTCCCGCGCAAAATCAACGTCAAAGCGCTGCAGGCACAACTGCAGAAGGACAGAGAAGAAAAATAATTTCTCTGCCATAAAAACGATGCCCCTCTCTGACCGGAAAAGTCATTGAGGGGCTTTTTTCAGGGTATGAAAAAAGCGGCCGCACAGGGCAGCCGCTTTTTTGTGTTGCAACGGAAACTTATTTGTCCTTACCGGACATAGCACCGTGCTCACGGAAGTTACGGGTAGGAGCAAACTCACCGAGCTTGTGTCCGACCATATTTTCAGTAACAAAAACCTGAGCAAAAGTTTTGCCGTTGTGAACATTGAAGGTGTGACCAACAAAGTCCGGAATGATCAGAGAACGACGTGACCAGGTCTTGATGGCGGTCTTGTTCTTCTCGCTGTTCATCTTCTCGACTTTGTCGATGAGATACTGATCCACGAAGGGACCTTTCTTGATAGATCTGGCCATTACTTCTTCCTCCGCTCAACGATGAAGTTCTTGGAATTCTTACGCGGATTGCGGGTCCGTTTGCCCTTGGCAAGTTTGCCCCAGGGTGAAACAGGATGTCCACCGCCGGACTCACGTCCTTCACCACCACCCATAGGATGGTCGACAGGGTTCTGAGCCACACCACGGACGTGGGGACGGAAACCTTTGTAACGTTTCTTACCGGCTTTACCGAGTTTGACGTTCATAAGATCCAGGTTACCCACCTGTCCGATCATAGCACGGCATTCCACGTGGATCATACGGACTTCACCTGAGGGCAGCTTGATCTGAGCGTATTCTTCTTCTTTACCGCGGAGAACAGCGACCTGACCGGCGGAACGGGCGATAGCGGCACCGTGTCCGGGAGTCAGCTCGATGCAGCAGATATCGACACCCACGGGGATGTCTTTGATCTTCATACTGTTACCGGGCTTGAGTTCAGCTTTGGGACCGTTCATCACTTTGTCGCCGGCTTTGAGACCGACGGGAGCGATGATATAAGCCTTTTCGCCGTCTTCATACTGGATCAGAGCGATATTGGCGGTACGGTTGGGATCGTATTCAATGGAGATCACGGTGGCGGGCACGCCTTCCTTGAACCGTTTGAAATCGATGACCCGGTAGCGGCGCTTGTTGCCGGCACCACGGAAACGGGTGGTGATACGGCCCTGGTTGTTACGGCCGCCGGTGGAGCTGATACCTTTGGTCAGACTCTTTTCCGGTCCTTTTTTGCTGAGAGCGGATTTATCCAGCACCGTCATGTGACGGCGGGAGGGAGTCGTAGGATTGAAACTCTTGATTGCCATTTTCTATTTACTCCCTGTTAGATGATCTCGATGGAACCTTCGGCGAGGGTGATGACCGCACGCTTCCAGTTGGCACGACGGCCGACTTTGCCGGTACGGCCGGAACGTTTGGTCTTGCCGAGATAGTTCATAACATTGACATCGGCGACTTTGACCTTGAAAAGCTCTTCAACAGCCTTGGCAAT
>JAZUPO010000304.1:0-11214 GCA_045605205.1 Victivallaceae bacterium | reverse complement strand
GCAGGCATTTCGTTTTCAGTTCTGCGGTAGAAACAGTTGACATCGGCAGAGCCCAGACGGACCGCCGTACGGACACAGTCCATAGCGGAGTTTCCGCCGCCCACCACAGCCACACGGCCGGGATTGGCAAGAAGGGTGTTGCCGCTTTCAACCACATCTCTGAGGAAATCAATACCGGAAAGAGCCAGTTCTTCGCCTTCACAGCGCATTGAACTTCCTGCCCAACATCCCACAGCCAGGATCACAGCATCGTATTCTTTTTTCAAATCATCAAGAGCAACGTTTTGGCCGATCTTGCTGTTGAAACGGAATTCAATGCCCATTTTTTCAAAGTGAGCAAGCTCCCGGTCAAGAGTTGCTTTGGGCAGACGGTATTCAGGAATACCGTAACGGAGCATACCGCCGGCCTTGGGCATCGCTTCGTAAATAACTGAAGCAACTCCACCCAAACGCAAATAATAAGCAGCTGAAAGACCGGCAGGACCGCCGCCCACAATGGCAACTTTTTTGCCGGAAAGTTCAGGGAGCTCTTCCATATATTCGTCATAGCAGAGATCCGCAGCTGTCCGTTTGAATTCGTTGATGGCGACCGGTTCGCCGTAAACGTTGCGGCGGCACTGCTTTTCGCAGAAACGGGGACAGACCCGGCCGATGGAAAGGGGCAGGGGGATCCGCTGTTTGATGATTTTCAATGCTCCCATAAAGTCGCCGTTTTTCCCGGCACGGACATATTCTTCAACAGCCGCGTGAGCAGGACAGGCCAGAGTACAGGGGGCTTCACAGTCGCCTGAGTGTTCGCTCAAAAGCAGATTGAGAGCAGTTCTACGCATATCTTTGACCTCTTCGGAAGAGGAATCGATATTCTGTCCGGGAGCAGGGCAGGCGGAACAGGAAGGCAGAAACTTGCCGGTTTTCAGATCTTTGACCACACAGACAAAACAACTGGTTGTCTTGCTGACTCTTTCATCCCGGCACAAAGTGGGGATCTCGATCCCGTTTTTCCGGGCGACATCAAGTATGGTTTCGCCGGGTTCGGCTGTAACCGGGCGGTTATCCAGGAAAAATTCAATGCTCATAATTACTTAGTTCCTTTCGCCACGCGTTTGATCGCTTTTTTGGGGCAGACATCGGCACAGCTGTTGCAGCGGGTACATTTGTCATTGTCAATGACAAAGTCATCACTGATAGCACCGACAGGGCAGGTTTTGATACAAAGTTTGCATTTGATGCACTTGTCATTTTCGAGGGCAAGATCCACCAGTGCATTGCACTGCAATGCGGAACAGCGGTGTTCACGGACGTGTTCTTCGTATTCATTACGGTAGAAACGCAGTGTGGCGAGCACCGGATTGGGAGCTGTTTGCCCAAGTCCGCAGAGGGAACCTGCTTTGACCTTTTGGCCCAGATCTTCGAGCATAGTGATGTCTTCTTCACGGCCTTTTCCGGCAGTGATGCGTTCAAGGATCTCAAACATTCTCATTGTGCCCACCCGGCAGAAAGTGCACTTGCCGCAGCTTTCACGGTGGGTGAAGTCCAGGAAGTATCGGGCCGTTTCCACCATACAGCGGTCATTGCCCACCACGATCATACCGCCGGAACCCATAATGGCTCCCAGGGTACGCAGTGAATCGTAGTCCACGGGGGTGTCAAACAGCTCAACAGGGATACATCCGCCGGAAGGACCGCCTGTTTGAACGGCTTTGACTACGGAACGGTCAGCTCCGCCGATGTCAAAAACGATTTCGTTCAAGGTGGTTCCCATAGGAACTTCCACCAGACCGGGGAATTTCAAGTCTCCGGCAAGAGCAAAAATCTTGGTTCCCTTGCTGCCTTCGGTACCGACCGAGGCAAAAGCTGCTCCGCCTTCACGCAGAATAACGGGCACGTTGCCAAAGGTTTCCACATTGTTGATCATTGTGGGATAACCTTTATAACCGCTGTCGGTGGGGAAGGGGGGACGGAAGCGGGGCTGGCCCCGGCGTCCTTCGAGAGAAGCGATCAAAGCGGTTTCTTCGCCGCAGACAAAAGCTCCGGCCCCTTCTTTGATGACGATTTCGATCTCACGGCCATTGAGGATATTGAGTTTATGTTCAAAAATCTGAGCGATGGCAGTGGAAACATTCTTAATGGCCAGGGGATATTCAGCACGGCAGTAAATGAAAATTTTGGTACTGCCGGTGGCGTAAGCTGCGATAAGCATACCTTCAAGAACCTGATGGGGCACACTTTCCATCAGGGCACGGTCCATAAATGCTCCGGGGTCTCCTTCGTCAGCGTTGCAAACGACTATTTTTTCATCGGCCTGCTTTGCGGCGAGGAAACTCCACTTGTTACCGGTGGGGAATCCGCCGCCTCCGCGGCCGCGGAGACCGGAAAGTTTTACTTCATTGACCACCTCTTCAGGTCTCATTGCAAGAGCCCGCTTCAAGCCTTCGTATCCGCCGTTTGCGACATAGTCATCAAAGTTGACGGGATCGACTTTACCGGCCAGCGCAAGGACTTTGACCAGTTCTTTTTCTTTGCGGACCGCGGGGATCTTAAAACGATTGGCTTCGCCCAGTTCAATGATATTGGTGATCGCCTGGTCATTGGCTTTGACTTCGCTGTAAAAGACGGAACTGCCGTCTTTGAGTACGGCTTCAACAATGGGTTCTGCGTAACAATGGCCGATACAGCCCACACCGATGACCGGGACGTCAACAGCATTTTCAAGCAATGTGCGAACTTCGGCGGCTCCGGCGGCAATGCCGCAACTGGCCACACCTACCCGGAAAAATTTGATATCTGAATTCATTTTTCCTTGTACTCCTTGAGGATCCGGTTCAATTCACGGCGGTCGAGTTTTCCGTAAACCCGGCCGTTGATGCTCATAACAGGAGCCAGACTGCAGCATCCCAAACAAGCGACGGATTCCACTGAGAAACGCCCTTCAGCATCGGTTTCTCCGGGAGCGACTCCGATAGCCTGGCGGATCCATTCTTCAATAAGGGGAGCTCCTTTGATATGACAGGCGGTTCCATCGCAGATAGCGATCTTGAACCGTCCCGGTTTGACCCGTTTGAATTGAGCATAAAAAGTCAGAACCCCCTCAACTTCAACAGGAGTCTGGTGAAAATACGCTGCGGCAGCCCGAATCGCTTCATCTGAAACATATCCTTCGGTACCTTGAATCAGCTGGAGTCCCCGGATGAGGTTGCCCGGTTCATCCGGCAGCTTTTTCAAATAATCAAATTGCTGGTCCATAACAAAGTCCTTAGTTAAGTAAGTAAACAAACTGCGTTTATCACTGTATAATATAGCACGCCGGAAAAGATTTTTCAATTTTTTTATGAATTCTCTTGACAAAATTGCATAAAAGTGTTATATTGCACTATAATCCCGTAAAAATAAGGAGAATTTATTATGAAAAAAATGTGGATATCTGCCATTGCAGCACTCCTCGCAGGCGGAGTGCTCGGTGCCGGAGAATTGGAATTCAAACTTGAAAAACCTGCTGATTGGAAGTCTTCCACCCGCATCAAATGGATCGGCAAAGAGAAGGACGTTATGGAAATTACCGGCCCCACTACTTTGCTCTCTGTTAAAAAGTTTGATATCGATGTGAATAAAATTTACAAACTTGAAGCAGATGTCAAGCAGATCGTCGGTGGTCCCATTCCGGTCTGCATCGGTTTCAAACTGTTCGACAAGAACGATAAGGAAATCACCTCTTTTATGGTCAATGCCCGGCAGAACTCTGAAACCACTGTGCTCAAGAGCGTCAAGCCCGGGGATAAGGTGATGATCCTTAAAGCCAATCCTCTCTGGAAAAAGAATGTGTATGCCATTGCTCTTAATGCCAAGAAGGATCTTTCTGATCTGCCCAATTATGATATCCTGACTCCTGCCAAGATCACTTTCAAAGGTCAGGAAATTGAAGTTCAGCTTAAAGCACCTGTTGCCAAAGCGATCCCTGCCGGAACTATTGTCCGGGCTCACAGCGGCGGCGGTTATATGTACACCGCCGGATTCAAGGTGTTGAATAACGGCCAGGAAGTTGAATTCAAAGGCATTGCCAAAGGAGTGAATAAGAGCGGTATGACCGGTGACCACTGGGCTCCCGGAGCTGCCAAGGCTCAGGTCCTGCTGCTTGTCAACTGGAAATGGGGCAGCAAAGACAAAGCTGTTGCTCACGTCAAAGATGTGGAACTTGAAATCAAGTAATTTCCACTTTCTTTTCCGGCTCCCTTTTGTTGAGGGAGCCTTTTTTTATGGGGAGCCTTTTTTTATGAATAAAATTTGCAAAGCAGAAAGCCCGGTTGTATATTATGCTGTGATGATATTGAGCTTGAAATTACAGAGGCAGTTATGTACAGAAAAATAAGCGGTTTTTTTACACCTGAAAAAAATACAGCACAATTTGCATCCCTTCCCGGTGTCCGCGTTGAATATAAAGATGCACAAATCATTCTTTCAGGAAAGAGTATTCCCTCAGGCACTCCGTGGCCGGGAACTGCCAGACAACGCAGGATTATTCAGGCTCTCGACGAAAAAAATATAGAACTGATGAACTATGTGGTTCCTGTCCGTAACTGTGAAGAGAAAGGCTTTTTTGTTCTTTCTATCACTCCCGGGAAGCCGTGCAGTGCCTTGCAATGGGAATTTGATCTTGAATCCGGGAGTATGAAAATTTTTGAAAGGGGGAACTTGGAAATCGTTTTTTCTGTCAACACTTCCACTCCTGATCATATACTTTTCCGCAGTTGCGACCGGATCGAGTGCCGTCTGCTCTCTGAAACTTGGGAACTCAGGAACGGGGAAAATCTTTTTTGTTGCGGAGAAAAAGATTTTTTCGCGGAGAATTCTGCTGACAGTGAAATCTTGTGGCAGAAAAATGAAAAATTCAATCACGGCCGTTGGAGTGAAATCGCCCTGGCTGTCGCCGGATTGCCTTTAAGTGATTCAGGGAAACAACGTCTTGTGACTGATTTGAATCTGCTTTTTACAGCTCCCGAAAAGATATTTTTCTTTGACGGCAATTTCAGTTGCTGGTGTGGAGCATTGAGAAAATTGAAATTGGGAGATATTCTTAAAGCCAGATTGATGCAGATCTGCCGTCTGACTCCCTTTTTACAGTTCAATGCCAAATGTTTTACCGGAATCGATGACGGTTTGCGGCTGCCCCGGCGATGCGATGACAAAGGGTGTCCTTTGGAACTCAATTGGATGATCGCTCTGGATGTTTCTTATTCCTGTCTGTGCGCCTGTGAAATGTTTGAATATTGCAATACACTGCACGATATGGAGTTCCTTGAAAAATATGTATTTGACTTTATGAAAAAAGTTATGCGTGCAGCAGAACTTTCCATTATTCCTGACAATTATCAGCTTCAACTGCCCTATGCTCCGCTGCCCGGAGGGAAAATCGGCGATATCACTAATTACGGAAAAAATATTGACCGTCAGCTTTTTTATCTGCACGCTCTGGCTGATAAACTGGAAAAAGCTGCTGATATGCTTCACCTCAAAGGCGATCCCGTTTGGCAAGATATTCTGGAACGCCTGCCCAAAGCAAGAGGAAATTGGGAGCTTGCTCCTGATACCGACTGGGGCAGAGCCGGGAAAAGAATCATTGAAATGCTTTACTGATCCTTGTTTTCGCTTCTGACGGGCAGAATGCCATCGGCAAAATGCAGATCAAGGAGAGTCCCGGCAGGCTGATTGCTTGAAGAAATGACCCTTTTGCTGCTGTCTGTCACAAAGGCGTAGCCTCTTTCAAGGACTCGGTGCGGATTCAGAACTTTCAGGGCCATTGAAAGGCGTTCCAGGGTGCTTTCTGAATTTTTGAGGGCAAAGTTGCTTGTGTTCTTCATACGGGATTCCAGATCGTCAAGGTATTGGTGCCGTTGTTCGATCATCCGCAGAGGTTCTCTGAAAACGTAACTTCCGGCAGCTCTGTCGAGGCGGTAACGATTTTCCTGCAGCTGCATAAAAACGCACTGCTGCATATTTTTTGCCAGGTGTTCCACAGAATCAGCCAGTTCCGCTCTTTTACCTATGACAAGCTCCGCTGCCGCTGAAGGTGTAGGGGCACGCAAATCTGCGACGAAATCGCAGATGGTGAAGTCGATCTCGTGACCGATGGCACTGATGACCGGGATCCTGCTTGCCGCAATGCTGCGTGCCAGAAGTTCACTGTTAAAGGGCCACAGATCTTCCATACTGCCGCCGCCCCGGGTGATGACCAACACATCTGCGGCCTTTGTTCTGTTAAAAAATTCAACACCGGCAGCTGTTTCTGCTGCGGCTGTGCTGCCCTGGACTTGAGCCGGATATATGGTCACATTCACATTGGGGAAACGGCGGTTGATGATTTGCAGAAAGTCTCTGATCGCCGCTCCTGAGGGACTGGTGATGACACCGATACGCCGGGGCAGGGCGGGGATAGGACGTTTCCGTTCCGGAGCGAAAAGGCCTTCTGCTTCAAGTTTGCGTCTCAATTCCTCAAACTGTCTGACCAGTTCACCGATACCGGCGAGACGCATTTGCCGGATATTCATTTGATATTCACCCCGGGGTTCGTAGACGCCGAGTTTTCCGAAGGCTTCAACGAGAGTGCCGTTGTTCAGGCGTAACTTCTGAGCTTGTTCAGCACCGTTGAACCAGCAGCCTTTGATTTGGGAACTTGCGTCTTTGAGGGTGAAATAGACGTGTCCGGAGCGGTGGATCAGCAGATTTCCGATCTCACCGCTGATCCAGAAAGGATTGAACGCTCCGTCAATTGTTTCTCTGACAAAAGCGTTGACCTGACTGACGCTCCAGACTTGTACATCCATAGTGAAATGCTCTTATTTCAAGTTGAGGATGCCCCGGTAGGTGGCAATGTCGCCTGCCAAAACAGATTTGACCTGACGGATCTTCCACTCAAGGTGCCACTTGTCGCAAACATATTCCATTGAAGGTTCCCAGCCGAGACGGGAGTCTGCTTCAACAAAGGGGATGGCTCTTTCGGCATTGGCGATTTCTGCCTTGGCGAGGGCTTCGATCTTGTCAAGAAGTTCCAGAGCCTCTTTGGGGGATTCGCTGGCGACGAGGGCATTGTTGAGAAGCCACCACCGTTTGACATTGGTACCGGTGATAATGGCACAACGGATGAATTCGCCCAGATTGATCTCTCTTTCGGCCCGTTCTTTTTTGCGTTCAGGAACGAGAGCAAGAGCATTTTTCATAAGGGCCAGACCTTCATCCCAGAGGGCCAGCATTTTTTCCAGAGAACGGATTTCTGCCGGGTAACGCATCTTGCCGGGGAATTGATCCTTGTTTTCGTAAGGCTGGTAGAAAGTTTTGATGATCTTCCAGCCGAAATGAGCGTGGGGAGCTGTGGGGAACTGGATCTCTTTATTGCCCATAGTACGGGTGATGTTGGGCTGGAAGATCAGAGGATAAGAGGGGCCCACACGGAAAGGACCGTACTGGTCTTCATTTCCGGGGGTGTAATGTCCCATTGCCTCACTCCATTTTGCCCAGCCTTCAAGCATAGCGGGAGCAGCATCTTTTCCGAAATAGCGGACTGCGATTTTTTCGAGCAATTTTTCCGGATCGGCCTGAGGTGTCTGGAAATATCCTTTGCCCAGATCGGTCACCACTGACTGCCACCAGCCGTAGTGATGATTGTCGTAAAATCTTGAAACATCCCAGTCCCGGCGGGCCTGATCCAGATGTTTGAAGCGGGTGATCCAGCGTTGGGGGGTGGGCAGATAGGGGATATCGCCGAAATCCCAGGTGGCACCGGCACAGTTGCTGGTGGAAAAGGGTTTGATGCCGAAAGAGTGGGCGTTTCTGGATTCGCTGGTAAAGTAATCACCGGGAGTATCTGCAAAGAGGGAGTAATCCATTACCACACTGGGGATGCCTTCGCGTTCATATTTTTTGCCGATGTCATAGGTGATCTGCACATAGACATCTTCGGGGAAATTGCTCAGAAACTCTTTGCGTTTTTCCTCATCAGCCCAGAACCAGTTATAGGTGTTGAAAACCACCATAGCATCGGGGGAAACCTTATGGACAGCATCTCTCACCCGGGTGATCCACTGGGGATAATCCTTGCAGGGCCACCAGCCGGGGCTGGGACGGGAATCCGGGATACCGTCGACCACACTTTCCCGCCAGCGTTTTCCGGTGGTTTCAGGGTCTTTGCTGGGAAATTCGCCTGACTCGCCTACGAGCATAATACCGAGGGCGTCAGGATAGTGTCTGAAAATGTTGGAATAAACCGATTCAAAGAACTCCTGGGCATCGGGATCATCGGGGTGCTTGTAACCGGGAAGATATCCGTAAAGCATCGTATCGAGGCCATAATGTTTTGCCCGCTGGATGACGTCGTTGATGTCCAGATAGCCCACATTGGTCAGGTCAACGCCTTTGGTAAAGACCACGGCGGTATCGAGACCTGCGTGAAGCATTGCATTAAGGTGGCTGTCGGGGAATTCGTCGATCCCCCAGCCGGAATGGACCATACGGGGGGTGATGAGACGTTCACAGAGGGTATCCTGTTCAGAAATAAAGGGGGCTTCCCGGAAGTTGAGGATATCTTCAAGGCCGACACCGCCGAAACGGACGCCTCTGGGATCTTTACCGGCAATGGTGATCTTGTTGTTTTCGACTTTCAGCCGGTAGGAAAGAGGTTTTTCAAGGGTTTCGTCAAGAGTCAGTTCAATGCACTTGGTGTCAGCCGCATTTTTTATGCTCAGAGAGATCTGCATTGCGACCCGGAAATAGTCCTGCAGGTCAACGGCAGTATTGACAATACGGTAATCAGCATCCGCTGCGGCGACGATACACCAGCTGTCATCAATGATTATTTCTCCTGCCTGAGGTTTGGCTTCCGGATCACGGGTTTCAGGGTGGTGGACGATGTCCATACGGTGACGGAAATCGTAATTACGTTCGATTTTCATATAGAAAAGTTCCTTAATTTAGTTTGGAATAGATCGTATTGTTTTGAAATATAGCCCTCAAAAAATTTTTTTCAAGTAATGCAATGAAAAAAAGAGGAAAATTCATTCCTCACAAAAGAAAAAAACGGACTGCCGTACACCTGGTTTCAGTGATGAGTATGGCAGCCCGGTATGTGCTTTATTGAAACGATCAGGCAAGCATTCCTTTATCTTCAAAGACCTTGCGGGTCGTTTCACCCTCAAAGCAGCCTGAGGGCAAGTCGGGATCTGTACCGAAGCGTAAGGTTACATCAAAGTTTCCTTTTACAGTAACACTGTTGACACCGTCGGTATAGGTCAGGGTATCTGCGTTCCAGTTGTCTTCTGAACCGTCTGCAAACCACAAGGTCACAGAACCGCCGTCAAGCTGTTCAACGGAGTCTTGCCCCCAGTTGCCGCCGAAGGTAAAGATATCATCTCCGCCGCCGCCGTGCATTGAGTCATTGCCGCTGCCGCCTGCGATCACATCGTTATCGGCACCGCCCACGATCCGGTCATTTCCGGCATCGCCAAAGAGGTTATTGTTTGCGTTGTTTGCCCAGATGGTATCGTTGCCAAGCCCACCGAAAATCGTTATTTCATTGCCTTCATAGGCGTAACGCTGACTTGTCATATCAACGATATCGTCGCCTGCTCCTGCGCGGATCTCATCAATTTGTGAGAAGCGTGCCTGATCCCCGAAAGCAGTGTAAATATCATCCACAAAGAGGACATCGCCGTTGGTATCATCGGTCATTACAAGGATATTGGCATCACTTGAACCTTCAAAGATGTCTGCAAGTTTGTTTTTGCCGGTCAGAGAAACTGTTTCTTCTGTGCCGTTCCAGACGTCAAGGCCCCCCTGGTGCTGGGCGGAATAACTGCTGCTCCAGATACCTTTTGCCGAGGCAAAGAAAAGATCCAGATCGCCCTGGGCATCAGAAACATATTTCAGGGAAGCCGTTGAGGTGTTGTCTGACACAAATTTATTACTCTGCTGCCAGACTTCTCCATTGCCGGATACCTGCCAGCAGTAAGTTCCTGCGGCAAGTCCAAAGGTATCAATGGAATTGGTAGGGGGCGTAACAGACAGAACCGTTTTGAAGTTATCTTTTGAAAGTTCCGCAGTGTACTCAGAACCTTCGAGATCGGAAAATATAATCCCGTTTTTGTCAGCGTTCTGCTCAAGTACTCCTATCTCCAAAACCAAATTACCATTGGTGTTTGTAAGAGAATAGGTGGCGTTATTGTATTCAAGAGGAGCTTTGTTGACAGTCACAGAGCCGTATTCGATCTCACCGTTGCCGATGGAGATACTGCCTGTGAATCCGGCTGCCCCTTGTGCCAGTTTGTAGGTGCCATCAGCCTGATCCGCAGAAACGGTGATGGTATAGGTGGGAACTCCGTCAATCAGAGAAAGATCATTGACAAGGTAATCATCTGTCGCAGTACGGTCAGACAATGTAAAATCAATCACGCCCCCCTGAAGACAGGTTACATAACCGCCATTCTCAATTTGCAAAGAACCGCAATGAGTGCCGCCAGAGGAGACGTGAAGTTCGCCCCCTTCGTTCACCGTGGTGTACGTTGCGGTGCCGCCAGAGGAGACGTAAAGATAGCCCCATTCGTTTACCGTGGTGTCCGTTGCCGTGCCGCCGTTTTCGACGTAAAGATAGCCCCCTTCGTTCACCGTGGTGTCCGTTGCCGTGCCGCCTGAGTAGACCTCAAGCGTGCCGCCGTTCACCGTGGTGTCCGTTGCTGTGCCGCCAGAGGAGACGTAAAGCTCGCCCCAGTTCACCGTGGTCTTCGTTGCGGTGCCGCCAGAGTTGACCTAAAGCGTGCCGCCGTTCACCGTGGTGTCCGTTGCCGTGCCGCCTGACATAACATACATAGAGTGATTTTCAAGAACTTTACCTTCCATAACATTGGTATGAGAAAGTAACTGATTATCAGCACCAAAGTAGACTCCGGAATATTGGCTGGTATAAGTTACATAAGCACCGTCTAAGACGATTGTCCGCCCGACGCAGGGTGTCCAAACAACATTCGTTGCGGTGCCGCCAGAGTAGACGAAAAGCGTGCCGCCGTTCACCGTGGTGTCCGTTGCCGTGCCGCCAGAGGAGACGGCAAGATAGCCCCCTTTGTTCACCGTGGTGTCTGTCGCCGTGCCGCTAGAGGAGACGTAAAGCCTGCCCCCCTCGTCCACCGTTGTGTCCGTCGCCGTGCCGCCAGAGTAGACGTAAAGATAGCCCCATTCGTC
>JAZUPO010000303.1:0-12016 GCA_045605205.1 Victivallaceae bacterium | reverse complement strand
CACCCCCTTTTCCCAAACCTTTTTCAGCACAACACTATTGCAATTTTTGCAATAGTATTGTGCCGCTTAAAAGTTTAAGAGAATAGAAATCTACCCATATAGGGAATATAGCCTTTCTATAAGGCTCTGTTCCTTGTTTATTTTCTGAGAATCTTACATTTTTTTGATATAATCCATAGAGTCTTTTATGACGGTCAGAGGATCATCTTTTTCATATTCCAGCACGATCCATTCTGTGCGGCCCTCATTTTCGCACCACTTGAGTATTGCCTGCCAATCCTGATCGTCCGCTCCCACAGGGACGGCAAAACCGGCACTCTTTGAGTAAGGTTTCCAGTGGATGGAGTGATTTCTGCCGGGGAACATTTTAAGCGTTTCCATAATGTCTGCCCCCCCGGCAAGAGCGTTGCCGCTGTCCAGCTGAAGCACCACATCAGTTGTCGTGTTTTCAGCCACAATGGTCCAGGGAAGCACCCCTTCAACGGGGGAAAACTCGTGTTCGTGACAGTGGAATCCGGTACGGATATTGTAAGGACGGAGCTTTTCAGCAGCAGCATTGAGCCGATCGGCAAAAACCTTCCAGCCGTCAATGGTATCGGCCTTGAACCAGGGCACACAAATATATTTATTGCCCACAGCCAGACTGCGTTCAAGAGTAACTTCAAACTTTTCGTTCTCAAGGGCATCAACAGGCGTATGCCAACCGGCACAAACCAGCCCGGTTTCTTCAAGAAGAGCCCGGTAAAAATTGTTTTTGAAGTGATTACCGTAAAACTCCACGCCGCTGAATCCCATTTCCCGGATCATACGCATCGTTTTAAGAGGCATTTCAGGAAACATTTCCCGAAGTGAATATATTTGTAAAGCAACAGGTATTGTATTCACAATCATAACCTTCCCTTTTTTTGTAACATCAATAGAATTTCAATTTGGAGAATATAGCATCCACAAACCTAAAAGTCAAGAGTCTCTCTATTAAAAAAATGTTTTACCGCATTTTTTCACACTCTTCATTGCCCCTGTTATTGAAAAAGAGAAGTTTTTTTACCGGAAAATTTGAAAAAAGATCACATCGGATATATGTTATATGCACAGCATATACACTATCCCCTAAAAATCCAGGATGATACGATGAAATATTTGGCCTTACTGACTTTGCTTTGCATTCTTGCCGTTCCCGGCTGCCGCCGTGAAGCAGTGGTTCCGCCTACGGAACGGAATGATTTGACCATACGTTTTTTCCGCAGTCTGAGAAATAATGAAGGGGAAGCCGCCGCTCTTCAGGGACAGAAACTTCTTGCTATGGAAAAGCGGAACTATTTTTTGCAGAAACTTATTGAGATCCAGCAGGCCAACAAATGTATCCGAAACGCTCAGCGCCATCTCAATGCCGGTCAGCTGGAATCTGCCATCAAAGAGATACAGAATGGACTCCGCCGTTTCCCCGGCAACCGGGAACTGCTTAAAAATCTTGAACAGCTCCGCAAGCTCCGTTATGCCGAAAAATACCTTGCGGAAATGCGTTATGCCCCCACGCCGACGGCGATGAATTCCGCCCTTTTTGCCGCCAGAAACGGTTTGTCTGATATCAATTCTCCTGCCTTGCAGAGCTATTTCAAATCTTACGAAGACAGTATCAAAAGAAAACAAAAACAAATGTCTTCTTCAACAGTGAAGACCGGTGCCCAGGTTCCCATCAGGAGCTTTGACGATAAGTGAAGTTTTTTCTGACAAGTTTTCTTTTACTCACTTTCCTCACGCTCCAAGGGAAAGAACTTCCGGAAGTTGTGGCAAGATTCGGCAGCACAGAACTGAAAAGATCCCTGTTTCAGAAATTTGTTCTGCCAGCTTCCCCTGTGGAGCGGAGCCGAACATTAAAGAAACTGGTCGATGCCGAAGTATATATGCTCATCATCCGGGGGCTTTTGAACCGCAGCGGTATTTATCCATCCCCCCGGATCGCTCAGCGTTACATTGCCGTACGCAGGGGCCAGGCATCAGGAAAATTTGCCGCAGAATTCATCAAAAATCTCGAACAAAAAACTTTTCAGCAGGATTTTCAGCTGAAATCCGCTCTCTATTTCACCTTTTATGCGGCACTTCCCGCCTCTGTCGAACCCGGTGCGGAAGAGGTAAAAAAACACTATCTTATCAATCAGGAAAAATTCCAAACGAAAGTACAACGGAATCTTGCTCTTTTTAAGGCCGGTTCCAATACTACACAGGGCAAAATACAAGCAGCCACCATTCTTTCCCGGCTGAAACAGGGGGAGGATTTTCAAACTCTGGCAAAGAAATTTGACCCGGCAGGACAAAAAAATACTCCGGCACACCGGCTTTTCTCTCAAAAACATATTGCTCAAATAAAAGAGCTTCCGGCGGGGGCTGTTGTTTCAATTGAAACCCCGGAGGGGATTTTCATTGTCAAGATGATTTCCCGGCAGGAATCTGCCCTTATCCCTTTTGAAGAGACTGAAAGCTACATCAGAGAAATGCTTTCAAGCCGCAAATTGCAAAAAACCCTTGAACAATATATCAGAGAAATACTGTCAAAAACTCCCGTTACCTACTGTTTTCAAGTACTGTAACCGAAAATAGCAATCGGCAGCGTTATAACGTGCCATACCAACTGCACCGGAGCCAATAATCCTTCCATCATATTCTGCACCCCCGAAGAAAAGAAACCGATGGGAGCACCTATTGTTGATTGCACGATCCCGAGCGGCAGCTTCAATGTGTTTGCAAGATCCAATCCCACCTTGATCAATTGCACACCCGCATTCTTCAATCCCTGCACGACATAGGGCATCATCACCTCAGCAGCCTTGATCGCTACAGGGGCGAGAATAGCGATGGTCACAGGATCCATAGCATAGCCCCTGGAAGGAGCAAAAGGCAGTAAAAATCCGCCTATAAGTAACGCTATAAGGATTTTTTTACGCAAGATCCATTCTCCTCAATAAAACATCCATTGCAAATACTGTATGATCTTGTCCGAAGGCCCCGCCACCGGTGAAGCCTGAAAGGAAAAAATCAAACGCTTGAAAGGTTTGCGATCCCCCTCGTCGGCAGAGATCTTCACGGTATAAACACCGCTCTCAGTTCGCGGCAAATTATTAAGACGCCCCAGCAGCAACGGATCAAGAGAACCGTCACTCAAAGGTACTTTTTCATTTTTCCACTCCTGAATGGCCTCCATAATGGACTCCAATTCATCTTCATCGTCAATATTGCAATAGTTCATAATTTCCTGTTTGGTGGCTGTCAGCAAACTGGGATTGCCGCCGATGGAAACAGTGTTTTCAGGCGGGATCAGACGGACACTTGAGAGCAAACCATCTTTATCAACAGGAAAAAGATCACGAAACCCCGGAATATAAAGAAGTTCCTCCCGGAATTGAATGGTACCGTTTCTGGGCAGCGGTTTCATATCCTCTGCTTCATAGTCACTTTCTTCCATACCCTCTGTTGAGGCATCATCATTGGTATCGACATAATCTGTGATCTTGTCTTTCAGATGCTCGACCATTTCGGTAAAATCTTCATCATCCCCCATTCCAACTTTGAGAGCATCAAGAGAACGTCTGAATTGAGTTCCGTCCATACGTCTGCCCTGCCGTGCATCTTCGATGACCACCTTGACAAGCCGGCCGTAATAGTCAATAGTATGGGGAGTTCCGTCAGCGAGGAACCGTTCATAGTCATACTCTTCATAATCGGTTTCCCCCAGAGTTTCACTTCCGTGCAGATAGCGGTCTGCTGAAATAAGCCACTGCACCCGCTGGGCCACACCTTCAGCAACGAACATAGAACGCTGCTGCTCCACGTGAGAAGCCACTTCAAAAGAGCTGCTGTTCCCCACAGCCATTGCCAGAGCGGTGATCAGTCCGCCGGTAAAAACCAGCACCAGCACCGCAAGGAGTGCGGAACCTTTTTCACTTGAACATCTTTTCATCGGTTGCTCCTGCCTCCCCGGTTGCTTCCGGCATTGCGGTTTGAAGTCCGGGTCGCCCGGGTGGATGTGGAAGCTGAACGATTGCCGAAATTACTGTTGTAATTAACGCCGCAAGTCCGCCGGAGCCAATATTCTTTTGCTCCGTTTTTCCACTCGACCGTCATTCTGATGGCAAGGGGGAGATTATTGTGTTCTTCTTCCTCCCACTCTTCAAACCATTCGATCTCATTATCGTCGGATTGTTCAGCATACTGAAAACTGATATGGGAAATATTCTCTGCGATGACCTCTGTTTTGGTCACAGCACTGGGTTCATCTTCTTCCCAGGGAAGAATAGGATAGTCGGAATATATGGCAATAAGTTTCTCATCTTCCACTTTCAAACGGATAAAAAGCAGTGCACTGGGGTCATTGCCATAGACTCTGCGTAATGTGGTCACAAGCAATTCATCATTTTTGCCTTCAAAAACATAACGGGTTTCGTTATTGTCATCTTTCCACTTAAAGGGCAGCATATTGACAAGAGCCGAATCCCACACCCGGTCAATGGCCATACGCTCTTTCAGCCGGGCTGTCGCCTCAACTGAACGGCGGTAGCCGTTATAAAAAGAGGAACCTGCCGTTCCGATGACCAGAGCGACCACCATCATCACCAGCATAGCACAAACCAATTCAACCAGAGTAAAGGAATATCTTTTTTTCATACTTCACTCCTCGGACTCAAAGTTGATGCGGTCGATTTTTACCCGGTCAACGACTTTATTGTCCCGACTGCGGACAAGTTCAACAGTAATGCACTTGAGCGGTGCGGCATCGTTGATCTCGGTAAACTCCTCGGGCAAACCTTCGGCATCATCAACAGAGCACTGAACAGAATAGCCTTCGTAGGGGAAAAATTCGGCAGGGACGTTCAAATTTTCATCATCAAAGAGCATAACATACTCCACCGCCTGGATCATCTTGTGAGTATTTTCCCACTTTTCCACAGCCCGGGCGACTTTTACTTGAGCGTTCATAGCAAGGCTCAGCAATCCGGAAAGGCTCAATCCCAGAATAGCCAAAGCCACTACGACCTCAACCAATGTAAAATATCTCTTCAATTCGGCAATTCCTCGTCAATCATCACTCTGCCGGTCAGCTTGGAAATGTGGAACACCTTTTGCAGTCCGCCAAGTTTAAGAACAAGTTTGTGGCTTCCTGAAGCTCCTCCATCGGGAAAAAAGCGGAACACTTCAAGCTCCTCGCCGTTGGCAAGCTGATTTTCAGCGCCTTCCTCTGTCTCAAATGTAAAACTTTTGTCCAATTTGAGATCAAGTCTGGGCAATGCGGGGAGCTCTGAATCATCGGACTCTTTCTTTCCGACAGCTCCATCGGGGTTTTCTTCAGACTCCTTATCAACAGCGGTGGCATAAAAATTACGCTCTTCAGGATTGTATTTGAGAACCCAATCCCTGCCCTCTTCTGCGGAACGGAATCTGATCCTGGCACAAAACGCTGAAATCTCGTAAACCGTCCGTTCCAATTTTTGTGCCGGAGATTCGCCGCGCAGCGTCGTAACGGCAATTGCCAAAGTCAAAGCGACAATGGCAATGGCCACTACCAATTCAATAAGAGTGAATGCTTTTCCTGCCCCTTTGCGGCGGCGGAGGAAAAGATCAATCATAGCTGGTAACATCAGCATTGTCACCGCTGCCGCCGGGCTGTCCGTCGGCACCGTAACTGGAGATCTCATATTCGCGGTTTTCTTCGCCGGGAGAAGCATAAATATATTCACGTCCCCAGGGATCCTTCGGAATCTTGGCGGGCTTGAGATAAGGTCCGTTCCACTTCTCATCGCCGTCAGGATTTTCGATCAGGGCGTTAAGACCGGCGTTGGTATCAGGATAATTTCCCATATCCAGCCGGTAACCGGTCAAAGCATCTTCAAGCAGCTTGATCTGTGTCTTGGCGGCACCGATGTTGGCACGCTTCACATAATTCATATAGAGAGGCGTGGCGATTGAAGCCAGAGTGACCAGAATAATGATCACGACCACAACTTCAATAAGTGTAAAGTTTTTTCTGCGGAATTTTTGACTCTTTTTCATAATGAAGGTCCTCCTTGACTTATAGAGTTAATTTCCATCATAGCTACGAAAATCGAAACAACAACAATGAGCACGACCACTGCCAGAAATACAATGACAGCAGGCTCAAAAAGGCTCAAAAGACGCTTGATTTTGAGCTTGGTATCGCTTTCAAGGTTGGTGGCGATCTTTTCCAGCATAGGGCCCACGTTGCCGGATTCCTCCCCCACACGCAGCATCGGCGTCATACCGGCAGGGACAAAGGGATTCCCCATCAAAGCCGCGGAAAGTTTGTCGCCTCCTTTAAGTTTCCGGTCAATGGATGCAAAGGCCTTGGCAACTACGGGATTGGAAATGATACGCCCTGAAATACGGACTGTTCTGATGATTTCAACGTGATTTCCGATAAGGATCGAAAGGGTACGCACATATTTGCACATTTCAAGATCAATAATAATACGGCCGAAAAGAGGCAGCTTTATCACCTGCCCGGCGATCTTGAATTTCAACTCCTCTTCACCGATGATCTTTTTCAACGCATACCAGAAAGCCATACATCCGGCGGGGATCATCCACCAGGCATATTTGGCAAATTCACTGACTCCCAGCAAAAACTGCATTGAAGGGGGCTGTTCCCGGCCCATATCGGTAAAAATATTGGCAAAACGGGGCACAAAGACTGTAAAAAGCAGCACTGTCACCAGCAGAGTGATCCCCATAATAGCGGCGGGATAAACGGAACTGGAAATAATAAAGTCTTTCAGCTCCTTGCTTTCGCCCATAAATTTATGAAGCTCACGCACCACTTCCGGGAGACATCCGGTTTCCTCACCGCTCTCGATCAGATTGGCATAGTAAGGTGGAAAAAGAGCTCCGTGTGACCGGACGATTTCGGAAAATTTCTTCCCTTCGTGAAGTGCCTGACGCATAGAAGTCACAAAATCCCGCTGTTCTTTTTCGGCGGAACTTTCTGCAATGATACTCAAAGCCCTTTCAAGGGGGATATAAGAATCCAGCAAAGGAGCAAGTTCCCTGGTAAACTCAAAGGTATTGACCTTAGAACGTTTGAGTGCAAAACTGCGTCTTTCAGCGGCAGCCTCGCCCAGCAATCTGACAGGTACGATTCCCCTGACCCGGAGTTTTTCTCTTGCTTCTTTTTCACTGTCCGCCTCAATCAGAACCTCGCGAGGTTTCTCATTGCGGGCGGCTCCTATGTACTTATAAAGTCCCATCTCTTAAACCTCAGCAGTGGATCTTCCCAACTCTTCGGCAGTCGTGATCCCGGCTTTGACTTTGGCTTCGCCATCCTGTTTCAAGGTAATCATACCGTGCCGGACAGCAATTTGTTCCAGTTCAGCACTTGAAGCATCCCGGGTCACGGCGGTACGGATCTCATCATTGAGGATAAGCAGCTCAAAGATACCGCAGCGTCCTTTGAAACCGGTTCCGTTGCACCGGCGGCATTTGACGCCGTTGACACTACCTTTGGAGTGACACTCCGGACAGATTTTTCTCACAAGACGCTGAGAAAGCACTCCAAACAAAGCAGAGGAAACAAGGAAGTTTTCCACCCCCATATCCAACAGACGGGTCACAGCCCCCACAGCATCATTGGTATGGAGCGTACTCAGCACAAGGTGTCCTGTCAAAGCTGCGTTGATAGCGATATCAGCTGTTTCACGGTCACGGATCTCACCCACCAAAATCACATCCGGGTCCTGACGGACGATACTGCGCAGTCCCGCGGCAAAGGTTACGCCGATCTTGTGATTCACCTGAACCTGACAGAGGCCGGGAGTCTTGTATTCCACAGGATCTTCAATGGTGATGATCTTCTTTTTGCTGTCGTTGAGCTGATTGATAACGCTGTACAGTGTGGTGGTCTTACCGCTTCCGGTGGGGCCTACCACAAGGATGATACCGTGAGGGATCTGAATGAGCTTTTCAAATTGGGCGAGATGTTCTTCAGACATCCCTAAAGTCTTGAGGTCAAAGCTCAAAGCGCCCTGATCCAGCAAACGGAGCACAATACTCTCACCGGTAAGGATCGGAATGGTACTGATACGCATATCCAATTCCGTCCGTCCCAGTTTTACATTGGTACGTCCGTCCTGGGGCAGACGGCTTTCAGCGATGTTCAGCCCGCCCAGCAGTTTGATACGGGAAGCAATAGCCGGAAACTCTTTCAGAGGAGCAGTCAGGATCTCAGTCAGCACACCGTCCACTCGGCAGCGTACGGCCACATTTTCCTCGCCGGGTTCCACGTGGATATCACTGGCCCCCAGTTCAATGGCTTGGGTAAAGATATCGTTGACCAGTCGGACGATACGGGCCTCGCCTGCCATAGAACGCAAAGTATTTTCATCTTCGGTCTCAACAGGGCTCTCCTCTTCGCCGGATGACTGAACCTTGCTCAAAAGGCGTTCAAGGAAGGGACGGCGGCAGAAAACGGGGATAATAACTCTTTTCCAGGCACAGGAAAGGGTGTAATCCAAATCTTCGGCATCATAGGGATCGACCACCAGAAGTTTGACCATATTTTCATCCCACTCCATAGGCAGACAGCACTTGGCATTGAGAAAAGCCATAGAGACTTCAGAAAAAATCTCGGGAGTTCCGATCTCTTCTTCATCAATCCCCTGCACTCCGCAGGCATCGGAATAAAGCTGAATCAGCTGATTTTCTGTGATCTTTCCTTCTTCGACCAGCTTTTTGTCAGCCTCTCTTGGATCACTGCGGTCACAACCCGGAAAACGACGCAGCAGTTCTTCATCCAAATGAGCCAGTGCACCGGCGTAATCTATTGCGTTGATACTCATTCCAACCAGAACTCCGCCTTGGTGAAAATACCGGGCTTGCTGCCGTCAGCATCCTCACGGTCCCCCAACTGACTGTCATATTTGTTCAGAGCTTTGATCGCATCATTATAGCGTTTGATCATATCCTCGATGGGACTCTTTTCGTTGACGATGTAGCCGGTAATAAGAACCAGAATCTCACTGCGTTCAACACTGGCATTTGTAGATCCCAACAGACGTTTGAGCAACGGGATCTTGTTGATAAGGGGCAGAGATTCCAGAGAATCATTGACCCGTTCCTGAATCAATCCGCCGATGATCATAGTCTGACCGTTGGCAATGGTCATTGTGGATTCCACCTTACGGGTGGAAATGGACGGAGACTGAATGGGATCAGTAGAAGCCGGATCGACCTTGGCTGAAATTTCCTGAGAGACATTGAGGGCGATCAGATCGGTACTGGTGATCTGGGGAGTAACTTCAAGGATCACACCCACATCCTTATACTGATAGTTCTGGGTCACATTGGTATTGGATTCACTGTTGGAAATACCCTGAGTCAGAATGG
This sequence comes from Victivallaceae bacterium, assembly GCA_045605205.1. Classification (GTDB taxonomy): domain Bacteria; phylum Verrucomicrobiota; class Lentisphaeria; order Victivallales; family Victivallaceae; genus UBA1784. Next base: position 2,629 of record JAZUPO010000303.1, on the reverse strand, counting down.
GAATGGAGCTGCCCACCTGCATATTGGCTTTGTTGTGACTGGTCACAAGAAGCTGGGGACTGGAGATCACTTTGACCTTGCCATTACCGGCCAGAGCCCGGATATATCCAAAACGTTTCTGGGGATTGTCGGGGTCGGCGATAACAAAGGTGCCTCCGGACTGCCGATCACTGGCCGTACGAAGCACAGTTGAAGAAGCCGCACTTCCGGCAGCATCGGTTGTGGTCTTGGTAATAAAGGGATTAAGTCCGGTTCCGGTTCCTGAATATTGATTACCAAAGAGAGAGACCGCATCCTGGTGGGACGAAAAACCTGAAAACTCAAGCCCGAACTGAGTTGACTCGGTAAGAGTAACTTCAACCACCATCACCTGCAGCAACACCTGTGCCGGCACAACATCCAGTTTGTCAAGCAGGGCTTTGATGGCCGCATAAGTCCGGGGGACGGTACGGAACACCAAACGGTTGAGCACACCGTCAGAATGGACACGCACCTGCTGATCGAAGATATTGGAACTCTTGTCACTCAAAGTATTGGCAATGGTATTGGCCCGTGACATCACCTGATTACGCTGAGCATTGTTGGCAGTATTGCGGTTGACACTGCTGGAGTTGATGTTCTGAGTACGGATATTACCGGTATTGGTGTCCATAGAAAGGTTGACACCGGTGGTATTGAAGATCACAGAAAGAGCGTGAGCCAGCTGTTCGGCACGGTTGTGACGCACCTTATAAACAAAGATCCTTTCCTGATCGTTGTTATCGGAACTGTCAAGCATTGTGATCCATTCTTTGATAAGATCGATAGCTTCCTGGGTGGCAGCAGAAGCGACGACAACATCCAAACGATCGACTGCAGAAAGACGGACGGAACCGGGCAGTTCATTGCGGTCAGTTGTTTTGAAAACATTGAATCCGAGCACCGGCAAGATCTCATTCATTTCCATAACCACTTTGCTGGGGAGCACATTGTGGCAGGGGATGACCACCCGGGGCCAGGTACGGCGGCCGTTACGGTCGATCAGATCAAGGAGCTGTTTTGCTTTGGCAATACTGGGCCGCAGATCGCACACCATAATGGCATTGGGCCGGGTCAGATCCACAATGGAAGCATCCCTGCTCATAAACGGCTTCAGCTGATTGACGGCTTCACGTCCGGTCGCTGTGGTCAGGGGGTAGTAAAGGATCTCGCTTTCGCCGGAAGTTCCGATCTTATGGTCAGCTTCTTTGGCGAATTTACCGGATCCCACAATACGCAAGATAGAATCCTCGACCTTGATGCCGGCACCGGAAAGATGCACCATACGTTCAAAGGTGTTCCAGAGTTCTTTGCGTGTCATATTGGAATTGAGGTTCAAAGTGACCACGCCGCGCAGATCGTTGTCTGCAATGAAGTTGAAATTCAGCACATCGGCAAAGGCTGAAAGCACATCCAGCAGCGGAGCACTGTTGAAAACCAGAGAAACAGGGATCTCCTCATCGCCGTTGAGGGCAATGAAGTCATCGTAAAAACGGGGGGCATTGGCAGTGGAACCGCCGGGAATGATCCGGGACTTGGGAATAGGTTTCTGCTCCAGCTTTTTGATTTTTTCTTTACTGACGGGGTGAGGATAAGGAGCCTTAGCTTCCACCTGTTCATCAGTCATTTTTTCTTTTACATCCTTGTGGGGTTCAGCTTCTTCCCGGCGGAGAAACTGGAAGCGGTCTTCTTCCTTGCCTTCTTCGTCCGGGCCGCCTTTTCCTGATTCACACCCAAAAGACAGGACCAACATCAAAACGGCACTTGCCCACAAAAATCTTTCCCATACTCTTTTCATTGTTTGTCTTCCTGATATATTGAACTGTTTGTTGAAAATCATTAATTATCGTCTGCCGCCGCCGCGTCCGCCGTTGCCGCCGCCGGATTGAATGGAGCGGTTGAGGTTTTGCATAGCACGGTTCATTCCCCAGGACATCCGCTGCATCATCTGCATCATCTGCCGCTGGGAGTTAAGAGAATTCTGCATAAAACGCTGTCCGGCACTCATACGGCGGTATGAACTGCGTCTGACCTGATTTTTGGAGGGATCTTCAAGAAGCAGTTCTGTTTTACTTCCCCCCCGGCTGAGGATGACTTTGAAACGCTGCACTTCGACCAGAGTATGACCGCTGGCCAGAGTTTCGCCCACCTTGACATACTGTTTGGTACCGGTAGTAGCTGAATCGGCATCCTCTTCTTCTCCGCTCATCTGCCGGAAAATAGAGCTGAAACGCATACGGTTATCGGTTCCAGACATCATACCGCCCCGGCCTTCGGAACGTCCGGCGTTGCGGCGGGGACCTGCGTTCTGCTGCTGAGTATTGTTTTGCTGCATTCCCTGCTGAGCGGGGCTCCCCATACCGGGCATTCCCATACCGGGCATTCCAAACATTCCGCCGCCCATTTGCATAAAGCGGTTCTGATTGACAGCCCCCCGGACACGGATAATGGCACCTTCGCTCTTGCCGATCTTGAAAGTTCCCACCAGAGAAAGCTGCACCCGGCGGTTTCTTCCCTGCGCCCCGGTATTGGGACTGCGTTCAGGATTAAGGATATTAGCGGTCAGAATGCTTTGCAGCTGCTGTTCTTTGGAAGTCGGAGGCCAAGCGGT
>JAZUPO010000302.1:0-4224 GCA_045605205.1 Victivallaceae bacterium | reverse complement strand
TTGGCCCCCGACTTTAATGGTTCTGGGCACAGGGCTCACCACGATGCTGATATTGAACAAAGTTTTCGTTCCTATGGCTGAAAGCGTTTTCGGCAGCCGCGAACTGCTCAATCAGGCGGCGACCTTCCCGGCCCTGATCATTTTCGGAGCTGTGGCCGCAGGCGGTATACTCCACTACTTTTTCTGTTGGAGGACTTTCAAAAACGACTGGGTGCGTATGCCCTTCCTCTGCGGCGAAAATGTGACTTTTGAAGAAGTCCGGGGCGATAATGATATCCGCTCCTACGACTTCCACAGCATCGGCGGAAAAATCGAACATTCCCACGTCACAAGTTACTACTTCCGGGATGTGGTCAACGAAAAGCTGGTTACAGCCTGCCTCAACTGGGGTGCCTGGCTGATTATTCTCGTTCTCATCGGCAATACCCTGACTAAAGTCCGGTAACGTAAAGAAAGGTTTAATATAGAATGGAACTTTTACAGAAAGTTTGCTCATACTGCTGGAACACGCCCTGGCTCTACGGATTTCTCGTGCTCCTGCTGACCCCCATTGCCGGAATCATACTCACCGGCGTTGACCGCAAGCTCACTGCCCGAATGCAGGGCAGAATCGGACCTTCCTGGTTCCAGCCCTACTACGATCTGGTCAAACTTTTCAGCAAAAAGCCTATGGCTCTTCATCGTCCCCAGCTGATCTATGCCACATTGCACCTGGTCTTTATGATGGCAGCGGTGCTGCTGCTGGCTCAGGGCCGGGATCTGCTGATGATCCTCTTTGTTCAGGCCTTTTCAGTCATCTGTCTGGTGCTGGGAGGAATGAGTGTGCGTTCACCTTACAGCTGGATCGGCAGTCAGCGTAAAATTATGCAAATGCTGGCAGTTGAACCGGTTTTTCTGCTGATGATCGTGGCTCTTTACCTGCGGGACGGAACCTTTTTGGGAAGTGACCTCTTTGCCAAAGGAGATCCCCTGCTCCCCTCAATGCCCCTGCTCTTTCTGGCATTTCTCTGTGCCGTGGCCATCGAATTTGAAAAGTCTCCCTTTGACCTGGCAAGTTCACACCACGCCCATCAGGAAATCGTCAAAGGAGTGACTCTGGAATACTCCGGGCCTTTTCTGGGTCTGATCGAGATCGCACATTTTTATGAGATCGCCTTTTTCTTCGGACTGATGATGGCCTTTTGGCACACCAGCATCATCATTGCTCTGCTGCTGGCTCTGGGCGGACTTGTCTTTATGGTGGTCCTTGACAACTCCTTTGCGCGTCTGACGCCCAACTGGATGCTGAAGTTTATGTGGACCTTCCCTCTTTCTATGGCATTGGCAAATCTTATCTGGTTATGGGTGAAATAAATGAGTAAAGCAATATCCAAATCTCCGTGGGTGGTACATTTCAACTGCAACAGCTGCAACGGCTGTGACATTGAATTTCTCGCCTGCCTGACACCGACCTACGATGTGGAACGCTTCGGAGTGCTCCACGTGGGCAATCCCAAACACGCTGACGTTCTGGTGGTCACCGGTTCCGTCAATTTCCGCAACCGTCACGTTTTGAAAAACGTTTACGACCAGATGCCCGATCCCAAAGTGGTGGTGGCAATGGGCGTTTGCCCTGCCACCGGCGGTATTTTTGCCGACTGCTACAATGTGGTGGGCGGAGTGGGTTCCGTCATTCCGGTGGATGTCCACGTTCCGGGCTGTCCCCCGAAACCGGAAGCGATGATCGACGGCATTATTGAAGCTGTGGGGATCCTTGAAAAGAAACGGCAGGGACTCGCCGTTGATCCGCCATTGCTGGAAGTGCAGACAGTCAAGGGTCCCGCCCCGGCTCCTGCCCCGGCTCCCGCTCCTGAAGCAGAGACTAAGAAACCGTAACCTTGTGAGGCAAGCAATATTATGATGACAATAAATGAAACGCTGACTCTTGAAAATCAGCTTGAAAAAATCGGAGCTCTTCAACATCAGGGATACCGTTTTGTAACGATGACCGTGGTGGATAAAGGCGAGGAGTTTGACATCTTTTACCACTTCGATCTGGAATATGAATTGCATAGTTGCAAACTGGAACTGAAAAAAGGAGATCCCCTGCCCAGTATTTCAGGTGTCTGTTTCCCCGCCGTCGTGGTGGAAAATGAAATACAGGATCTTTTCGGTATCACAGTGACCGGTCTTGTTATTGACTACGAAAAACATTTTATTCTGGCTCCCGATGCTCCGGCTCAGCCCTTCTGCCGGGTTCCCGGCGTAGGCGTTACCGCCGTGGCAAGAGATGCCAATGGAAACCTGACCGCTCCGGCGGTCCCTCAGGAAAAGGAAGGTGAAAAATGAGTATGCTTGTACCTTTCGGACCTCAGCATCCGGTGCTCCCTGAGCCCCTGCAGCTCCGTCTTGAACTCAACGATGAAAAGGTCGTTTCTGCCGTTCCCGTGGTGGGCTACGTCCACCGGGGACTTGAAAAACTGGCCGAACAAAAAGATTTTGTCCAGGACACCTTCCTCATTGAACGGGTCTGCGGCATTTGCAGTTTTATGCATTCAATGGCTTACAGTATGGGCATTGAAGAACTGATGAATATTGAAGTCCCCGACCGGGCAAGATATTTGCGGGTGGTCTGGGCAGAACTCCACCGGATGCACAGTCATCTGCTGGCCCTGGGACTTCTGGCTGATGCTTTCGGTTTTGAAAATCTCTTTTACAATATCTGGAAGATCCGCGAAGAAATAATGGATGCTATGGAATGTACCACGGGAGCCCGGGTTATGCTGGGAACCTGCTGCATCGGCGGTGTCAGAAAAGATATTTCACCGGAACAGGCAAAATTCGTTCTGGAAAAACTTGCCAACTTTGAAAAGATGTTCAAACGCTCTTCCGAAGTTCTTATGGGCGATTACAGTGTTAAAGAACGTCTCGTGGGCGTAGGCGTCATCGACGGCAAAAAGGCTTACGAAATGGGGGCTGTCGGCCCGACGATCAGAGGCAGCGGCGTGGCAAAAGACCACCGTATGACCGGCTATGCCGCCTATGGTGAATTGGGCTTTGAACCGGTGGTCGAAACAGACGGCGACTGTTACAGCCGTACAATGGTACGGATCAGAGAGCTTTACCAGTCAATGAACCTTGTCCGTGAAGCTCTTGCCAAACTTCCCGCAGGCGATTTGAAAACGCCTTTCAAAGGCAATCCTGCCGGTGAAGCCGCCGTCCGGGTGGAACAGCCCCGGGGCGAAGTTCTTTACTATCTCCGCGGAAACGGAACAGATAAGTTGGACCGCTTGCGGATCAGAACTCCAACATTCGCCAACATCGCCCCGCTGCTCACAATGCTTGTGGGCTGCAATCTGCCTGACGTGGCGGTGATTATTCTTTCCATTGATCCCTGTATCAGCTGTACGGAGCGTTAAAAATGCGTCTTTTTTCCATATTCAAAGATATTCTCGGCAATCTGGTCAAAGGTCCCGTTACCCGGGACTACCCCTTTGAGAAGCGTGACCCCTTCCCCGGCGAAAGGGGGAAACTGGTCATTGATCCTGAAAAGTGTATCTATTGCGGTTTGTGTGCAAAAAAGTGTCCTTCCAATGCCATTCAGGTAAGCCGCAATCCCAAAGAGTGGCGTTTTGAAAAGTTCCGCTGCATCCTCTGCGGAACCTGTGTTGAGGGCTGTCCTAAAAAATGCCTGACACTGCTGCCCCGGCTGGCTGAAACGGAAGAAAAGCAATAAATTTTCCTGACAAGCGGCCCGCCGGAGGACAAATCCGGAACCGGCCGGGCCGTTTGCAGAAAAAACACATTCTTTTTGGAGTTTTTCTATTGCTTTGTCTGCGTTCCGGAGTTATATTAACTCCGGGAAAGGTATTTATGCCGAAATAAAGGCTGTCAGTTTTGATTTTCAACAGAACAAAGTGCTTAAACTGACAGAAGTATCGTCAAAACGTTGTGATCGGTTGCGGAAATTTGGAGGATCCTATGAAAAAACACCGTGTTCTGTTTTATTCCGGTACCAGTTACTCTCTTTTCACCTTGATAGAACTTCTGGTAAGCAAAACTTGTCAAATATGTATTAATGTTTTGCGAAAAATTGGTGCTTGCCTTAATATTTGCCATTGCAATTCTGCCAAATGCGGGATTGTCGATTTTGCAAATGCAAAAACGGCAATCCATCAAAAGTTTTTGGCAAGGATGGATGGGGCCCGGGGAAGGAAGGGAGAACCTTTTTTCAAAAAGGGTTCC
>JAZUPO010000301.1:0-5364 GCA_045605205.1 Victivallaceae bacterium | reverse complement strand
AGCACCTGCACCACCTGCATAATCTGCTCCTGATAAAGCATAATACCATAAGTTTCCTTGAGGTACTGCTCCATCTTGGGGTGGTCATAGATGATTTGTTCTTCGCCTTTTTTACGGGCGATAAAGGTGGGAATAAACTGCATAGGTCCGGGGCGGTAGATCGCCACAAGAGCGATAAGGTGTTTCACCGTTTCCACACCGAAAGTACGGCACAAATTACGCATACCGCCGGATTCAAGCTGGAACACAGCGATGGTGTCTCCCCGGCGGAGCATTTCAAAGGTGGCTTCATCATCAAGAGGAACCTTTGACATATCGATGTCGATGCCCTGATTTTCTTTTATATGGTCGAGGGCGTTGCGGATAATGGTCAAAGTACGCAGCCCCAGGAAGTCCATTTTAAGCAGCCCCTGCTGTTCACAGGGGACAGCGGTGAACTCCACCACCATACCGCCTTGTGCACTCCGTGCCAGGGGGACCAGATTGTCCAATTCCTGGTCACCGATGATCACACCGGCAGCGTGGATTCCCGGCTGCCGGTTCAATCCTTCGAGAACTTTGGCGTAATCCCATACTTTTTTGACTTCGGGATCATTTTCAAGCAGTTCTGCCAATTCCTTATTTTCTTCGACAGCCTTGGCCAGAGTCATCTTGGCATCGTCGGGGATCATCTTGGTCAGTTTGTTGCCGAATTCAAAATCTTTTCCCAGTACCCGGGCCACATCTTTGACCACAGCCTTGGCTTTCAACTGGCCGTAAGTGGAGATCTGGGCCACACTTTCATAACCGTACTTCTGCCGGACGTATTCGATCACCTCGCCCCGTCTTTTTTCACAGAAGTCGATATCAAAGTCAGGGGGGCTCACACGCTCGGGGTTAAGGAATCGTTCAAAAAGCAAGTCATACTCAAGAGGATCAATATCGGTAATGAGCGTCAGATAGGCCACAAGACTTCCGGCACCGGAACCGCGTCCGGGACCGACGGGGACCCCCTGCCTTTTGGCGTGAGCGATAAAGTCGGACACCACAAGGAAGTAACTGCAGAATCCGGAACCTTCAATAATGCCCAGCTCATAATCCATACGTTCAATGATTTTCTGCTGCTCAGGCGTATAGGTTTCCGCGTGTCCGTTGAAGCCGTAACGCATTTCCATATTGTCAAGACAGATCTTGCGCAGATACTCCCTGCCGGGAACAGTTCCGTCAGGAAGTTTATAAACAGGATAATGGTTGACTTCGGGGACGTAATGGAATTTCATTGAGCACCGTTCCGCCACCAGTCTGGTGTTAGTAATAGCTTCGGGGATCTCCTTGAAAAGTTCCCGCATTTCAGCTTCATTTTTGAAATAAAATTCAGGGGACGGGAAACGGAAACGTTTGGGATCATCCAGTTTTGAACCGGTCTGGATACACAGCATCACATCGTGAGCGGCGGCATCCTCTTTGGCCATATAGTGCACGTCGTTGGTAGCCACCAGTTTCAAATCGTGTTTTTTGGCAAGTTCCACAAGCATACGGTTTGCCTGACGTTCCTGCTCCATACCGTGATCCATAAGTTCAATGAAAAAGTTTTCTCTGCCAAAGATGTCCAGATACTCTTTCAAAGCCTTTTCCGCCCGTTCAAAGTTGCCCAACAAAGCCGACTGTGGACGGGCGATCTGAGAAGCCGTCTCAAAGGAGATCAGCATATCATCCTGCTTTTTCACTTCGACGTCGTGAAAATCAGCTTCATCATCATTGGATTCCCCCAAAAGCAAACGGGGGATCTCACCTGCGATACAGGCAGAAAGAGCAATCAGCCCCTCGCTGTATTTGGCAAGAAGTTCTTTATCCATACGGGGTTTATAATAAATTCCCGTTCTGTACGCTTCAGAAATCAGTTTGCACAAGTTATGATAACCTGTTTCATTTTCACAAAGCAGCACCAAATGGAATCCTTTGATAAACGGCACTGCCGGATTGTGATCAAAACGGGAACCGGGAGCCACATAGGCTTCACAGCCGATAACGGGATTGATCCCGGCCTTGCCTACCACCCGGTGAAATTCCTCTACGCCCCCCATATAACCGTGGTCGGTAATGGCGATGGCCGGCATTTCGTACTGGGTCGCCAATTTCACAAGACCGGCGGGAGTACACGCTCCGTCGAGCATACTGTAATGGGTATGCAGATGCAAATGAACAAAATCAGAAGGCATAATATTTACCCCTTTGCCTTAAAAACCATTGCCCCAGACGGACAATTGTTCTTCCACAAATTCCACAGCCTTTTGAAATGCTCTGGCCCGGTGACTGATCTTGTTTTTGAGTTCCTGAGGCATTTCAGCGAATGTCTGATCGTAACCGTCGGGGATGAAAAGGGGATCATAGCCGAATCCGCCCTCACCCCGTTCCTCTGTAATGATCGTTCCTTTGACTTCGCCCTCAAAAGTTTCGATCACTTCACCATTGAAAGCTATCGCTATAACACAGACAAAACGGGCTCTGCGGTTTTCTTTGCCTTCCAATTCGGCCAGGAGTTTTGCCCGGCGTGCGGGATCGTTTTCGGCATAGCGGGCAGAATAGATCCCCGGACGGCCGTCAAGAGCTTCCACTTCAAGGCCGGAATCATCTGCAAAAGCGGGAGCATCACAATATGAACTGACTGCAATTGCCTTGATAGAAGCATTTTCAGTAAAAGTTTCGCCGTTCTCCTCGACACCCGGAAAGCCGGGATAATCAGCCAGAGACTGCAGTTCCACCTCCTCGTCTTTCAGCAAGGCCCGGTATTCTTCTACTTTATGGGAATTTGCTGAAGCAATCACAATATATGACATTTTTTTTCCTTCCGTTTTGAAATTTTGCTGTATCAGGCATATATTATACCATAAACACAAATTTTTCAAATGAAAATGGATTTTTCAGAGCAACTTTTTGCAAAATTTTCCGGATACCGCATTTTTTGCGGTTTTTCCGGCGGTGCCGACAGTACCGCCGCACTTTTGCTTGCCCGGAAATATCAATCTTCCGCAGGATTCCATTTGCAGGCAGTCCACTTCAATCATCATCTGCGGGGCAGTGAATCCGATGCGGAAGCACAAGATGCGGCCGCATTTGCACAACAGTACGATATTCCCTTTCAATGCGTGGATCTGCGTATTCCGCCCGACAGCAATCTGGAAAGTGCCGCAAGAGCCGCCCGCCTTGAAGCGTGGAAAAAAATTCTTCCCCGTGAAAAAGGAGCCGTACTTCTCGGTCACCACGCCGATGACCGGCGGGAAAACCTTATTATCAGGCTTTGCCGGGGATCAAATTCCGGCGGTTTGAGCTCTATGCGTGCCGTTTCTGAAATTGAAGGCGTGACCTTTTTGCGTCCGCTGCTGCAAATGACGAGAAAAGAGATTGAAGAATTCCTGCTCAGTCAGGGAATTACCTTATGGGCCCGGGACTCATCCAACAATTCCACACATTTTCTGCGGAACTATCTGCGTAACATCCTCCTGCCAGGACTTGCGGCACATTTCCCGGGAGCACTCAAAGGTATGGACCGTTCCCTTGAAGCACTGGAATGCGATGCGGATTTCATCAACAGTATCGTCGATGCCATTCCGCAGAAAAAGAAAAACAGTATCGCATTCTGGCAAACTCAGCACAATGCGGTCAGGATCCGTCTTCTCCGGGAACTGACAGGCACGATCCCCACATACGATTTGCTGACAAGAATCAACAAAGAATTGCAAACGATCACTCCGGAACTCCGGCAGATCCCGGTCAATCAAGCTCAAGTCATCCGCTTGAAAAACGACACAATTTCCTCTCATTCAGCTTTTTCTGAAGAACCTTCTGCCGTTTTTTGGAAGTGGCGTGAAGAACCGGAAAAAAAATGGGGCAGCGGCATATTCACCGTTTCCCGTGCCGCAGCAGCAAGATGTTGTGCTCCGGACACAGCATATTTTGACGGGAACCAGTTGCCCGATGTACTTGAAATTTCTTCTGTACGCCCGGGAGAACGGATGATCCCTTTCGGGAGCAGATCTCCAAAGAAAATCAAAAAACTCCGCACCGACAGACACATCGGAGCTGAAGAAAAAATGCCGGTACTCAGAAGTTGCAGCGGCAATGTTTTCTGGGCAGTGAATATCCGGAATTCCGCACTGGCAGCTGTTTCCGACTCAACTGAAGATATTGTAAAATTTGAATATAAAGGAGATGAAAAGAAATGACCAATACAGTTCATTGCCATACGGCAAGTGCATCATACGATATTACGATCGCCCCCGGAGCGTGGCAAAAGACCGCCGATTTTCCGGGACGGAAACTTCTTGTCCGGGATGCCAATGTTCCCAATCCCGGTATTGCAGCAGACGGAGAAATCGTCCTGACTCCCGGGGAACAGTACAAAACCTTTTCTGCCGTTGAATCCATCTGCCGGGAAGCGGCCCGGCTTCACCTGACCCGCCAGGATCGTTTTATCGCTTTGGGCGGCGGTGTAACAGGAGACCTGACCGGATTTGCAGCCGCGATCTATATGCGGGGCGTCCATTTCATTCAAATCCCCACCACTCTGCTGGCGATGGTGGATGCCAGTGTCGGCGGAAAAACAGCCGCTGATCTGCCGGAAGGGAAAAATCTTATCGGAGCGTTCCATCAGCCGGATGCCGTTCTGATCGATCCCGGGTTTCTGAAAACGCTCTCACTCGAAAATCTTATTTGCGGACTTGCCGAAGTGGTCAAAACTGCCGTCATATTGGACCGTGATCTTTTTGAGCTTTTGGAAAAAGAAAGCTCCGGATGCGTAACTTCTCCTGACTTTGACACTCTTTACCCCGAACTGATCAGCCGGTGCTGTCAACTCAAATCTCAAGTGGTCAGTTCAGATGAAAAAGAGCAGGGACTCCGGGCCATTCTCAATTACGGCCACACTTTCGGTCACGCAGTGGAACAGCTGAGTCAATTTTCCATTCCTCACGGACTTGGGGTCGCCATCGGTATGAACACAGCCGGACTTCTGGCTGAAAAAATGCAAATGTGGTCCCCGGAAGAAAACACAAGACAGAAAAATCTGCTGCAAAGTCTGCAAATGCCAATTTCCATTCCCGCCGGATTTTCCTCTGATGCCCTCCTTGAAGTTATGCGTTCCGACAAAAAGAACGATTCATCAGGGATCCGTTTGGTCCTTCCGGAAAAAATCGGTTCTGCACGTACCGTTTCCGGCATCCCTGAATCACTGATCAAAGAAACTCTGGAGCGTTCCTATGAATGACCGCGACGGCTGTATAGCACTCAATCTGGTGCAGGGGATCGGTTACAACCGTTTTCAGCTGCTTTCGGAATATTTCGGAGCCCCCGGACAGGTTTTCAATCACGCCGCCGAAGAAAAGTCGG
>JAZUPO010000300.1:0-20355 GCA_045605205.1 Victivallaceae bacterium | reverse complement strand
CGGCAAAAAGCAAGCGACTGCTTTGGCAAATATGATTTGCCCGCTGTCGCGTTTTCTTTTTGCTCTTCATTTTTGCATCCTGCAAAAATGTGGGGATTCCCCCCTGCCCGCCTTGGAGTCCCGGCAGTATGCGCTATTTCTGCAAGACCTTCGCTTTTTTTGCGGGGTGCCGTCGCCTGCGCTCCGGCTCGCTGCGGGCTGCGCCCTTGCGTGTGGCTCAGGCTGGCTAGAGCGCTGCGTTCGGGACGCAGAGGCCGGAGGTTCAAATCCTCTCACCCCGACCATTTTTTGCCTTGATTCCAAGGCAAAAAAAATGAAGCCGTCAGGATTCGCTTCATGGCACGCAGTGCCGCTTCATGCAGCGTAAGCTGCGCTTCATATTTTGCGGCAACGCCGCAAAATGCTTCATTATCTGGGGGCAGCAAAGATGATTCCCATAGCACCGCCTACGGTACGCTCGCTGTTATTGCGGTGGTGATTAAGTTTTATCAATTTTTTCTCTTTGTCTTTTCTGAGAAAAAGGGTAGTTGAGCCGCCGCCGTCCATATTCAATCCGGTATCGGCTCCGAAAAACTTCAAGAGTTCTCCCACTTCGTACACCGAGCTGCCCATACTGTATTCTTTTTGTCTGCCGTCGATGACCAGCAGATAGAGAAATTTTCCGTCAGCGGACAAACCGTAGCCTGTTCTTGGAGCCAGGGCTTTTGGATTGTCCCTGCCGATAAGGACTCCTTTTTTGAGCACAAAGGCAAATCCGCTTATGGCGTGGCGTATAGAAGATATATCCGCTTTTTCGTTCAGCTGCACAAAGCCGCAGCTGCCGTCTTTGTACACAGCAAAGGTGGGGCGGTTTTTCATAACGGGCGACACGATGACCCCGTCAGCAACGATCAACCCCTGCCGGTCGGCGTAAGTGTGATTCCAGGGGAACTGCCAGGGGCCCCAGGGTGAACCGTTGATGACGATGCACATATTTTCCCCTTTTCTGACTGATTCTTCCATAAACTTACGGCAGGTCATCCGGCGGGTCCGGATCGTGAATTTGGGGAGATCTTTCATCGGTTTTCCCCAATCTTTGTCCCGGGGAGTCATCTTGAAACGGATCCCCGGCGTACTCAGATCCACCCGGACAGCAGAAAATTTCATCAGCCGGGGGTGTTTCAATTCCAGGGAGACATAGACCACTCCCGGCCGCAGAGTTTCGACTGGTTTGCTCTGCCAGTTGAATGTGCCCTCAAGTTTCATTGCTGCTCCCACCGGAAGCAGGGGGAGCAGTACCAGGATGAAAAGAAGTTGTTTCATTTTATTTTGCCAGTTTCAAAGTGCCGAATCGTTCTGTGTTGTAAAATCCGCCGAATGTGGGCAGATAGCAGCTCTGTTCCCAGGTCATCGGTTCATTGGGGAAGTTGTAGCGGCAGTTCCGGTAGGCGTTGAACCTGAAAACACCGGAAGCACCTTTTTGAACGAATTTGATCTCGTCCAGAGGAATCGCCAGGAATCCTTCCCAAGTGGTGGATCCTTTGACTGTGTTGAAAACAATTCTTTTGCTGTTCCACTTCACAGCGGTATTGGCTCTTTGCCCGGGCACAGAATGGGCATCGTAAAGGCGGTTGTCAGGTGCAAGGATAAACTGGTAAACCTCCTTGTCCCGGGCAAGGAAAAATTCAAGGCTTTCATAACTCCAGAGCATACCGTCCCGCTGACCGATGTGTTTTGGGACCCATTTCACAGTTGAAGCAAGAGTGGGAACACTACACTTTGCCTTGATGTAGAGGAACTTGCCGTCGTGGAGCAGACGCATTTCTGTTTTGGATTCCTGAGCGTAAACATTGTAAGCGTCGCAGAAATCCTTGAGGACAAGTGCCTTTTTCCACTCATTTTCACCGGGCTTGCCGGCGGTTTTCGGGACAGTCACCTCAGCGGGATTGGTCTTGCGGTTGCCTCCCCGGAACATACGGGAGTTGACGTCAAAGGTTTTGTAAGCGGCAAGAAGTTTCCGTGTACGGTAGCTGTAAGGCTGCTGATTGCCGGCAAGTTTCACAGCTTCTTTAAGCAGTCCCATCATCCGGTCAACGAAGGCAGGGGGATAAAGTTCACGCCATACCCGGCGGAAATCCCATTTTCCAACTTCCCATCCTTTGCGGACCCAGGCGGCTTCCATTTCGTCGTGGAACTGGCGGATGGGCTTTTCGGCAGGGCCGTAAAAGTCGCGGAAATATTCATCGAGGATCTTTTCCACATCCGCGTTGAGATCCCACATAAGTTTGCCCGCCACATAGACGTTCAAAGCATCGTAAAGCCAGTCCGTCCAGTGACGAAAACTTTGTCCGGCACCGTCAATGTTGGAAAGTTCAATGACCCGGCCGCTGATCCTGCCGGCATCAATGGCATAGATCTCTTTCAACTGCCTGGGATAGATGGCAGGAGTGCCGAAAACGCCCCGTTTGTAACGGGAGTTGTTCCAGTATTCCCACACATAGAGCCGGGCACCGGTGGTGCTCCACTCGTCGATGATCTGTTTCCACGCCTTTTTGTAGCTCAGAGTACCCCTGGGCACAGGACCGAAACACAAGGTCACAGCCACGTTGGAGTTCAAAGGGAAATCGGGACGGCGCTGATAACTTCCGTAGGAACAGCAGGTAATGATCTTACCGGGAGCTTTTTTTGCCACTTCAGCGGCGACTTTATTCACATACCCCCAAACAAAGTTTGAAAAACTGCCTCTTTCGGTGGTTTTTGTATTGATTTGAGCGATACATTTGTCGCAGCGGCAGTGAAAAAGTCCCAGACTGTCCCCGGGCATCACGGAAGAAAAGTTATTGAGTTTGTTCTTTTCAAATGCAGCCAGTTTGTCGGCGACGGTCTGCTTGAATACATCGGGATTGCTGAAACAGACGTGTCCGCCGCCGGGTTTTTCTGAAGTTTTACGGGTTCCGTCAGCCTGCAAAGCCAGATATTCAGGATGAGTTTTGGCAAAACGCTTCACCCAGGTGTTGAAACTGTGATTGGCAATGGGACTGCCCATAGAACCCCCGAAACGCATACGGCGGAACCAGATATCACCCTCAACAGCTTTAACATCGGGATCGTTTTTGATGCGGCTGTAAAAGAAGGTACGGGTGTCGTAATTGGGTTTGGCAGTCAGATAAAGTTTGTGGACACTGACATTTTTGGCAGCAGGAACGTGAGTACCGTACTTTCCGGGCCAGTACCAGCGGACTCCCAGGACATTTTCAAGAAATTCATAGGCGGCAAAGAGAGTTCCCACAGCCGTATTGCTGCGGTATTTTACCTGATTGAGGTTAACTCCTTTGGCATCGCCCCCAGAAAGGACCACCACGTCGTTGAGCCGGGCAACGACAGCATATTCAGGAACCAGCATATCGGGGGAAAGACCATATTTTTCAGCTGTGGCCGTACCGCCGATCATAATGGCGGGGCCGGACTTGTAAGCTGATTCAGAGATGATCCGGGGGGCACTGCCGACGGCAAGTTTGAAGTGATCCGCCACTTCCTGAGCGGCATATTTGGCGATCTGATCGGCCTGATCGGGGATAACGATAACAAAGAGGAGTTTTCCGTCTTTCACCAATTGGAGGGGAGTTTTGGCACTTTTTGCGGTAAATTCAGCGGCGAATCCTTCAGGGAGAGCCTTCTTTTTTTCTTCGGCATTCTTCCGGGCCAGATTTTTGGCAGCGAGGGCATCAAATTCGCAAAAGCGGATATTTTTCAGCTCCCAGACGGTGATCTCTTTGCCTTTTTTGGGGAACGCAACTTGAACATTGAAGTGAAAAATATTGTCCAGATCCGGGACTTCGGCCACAGCTTCCACAGAAAGGGTTTCCCCGATTTTGGAAGAAGGAAAGGTGTGGGCACTTGTCCCTTGCAATCCGCCCGGCTTGGTGACACAGCGGAACCCGGCACGCAAAGGGGAATTCCCCTCAATGCGTTTCACATCCGCCCGGAACACCACCTTTTTGGCCCGATATTTCTGAGCGTTTTTGGTGAACACATAAAAGGATTTGCTGGTCACAGACCACTTCGTCTTTAAATCAGTCCGTAAAGTGCAGTCCTTGAATTTGGCGATGACTTTTTCTGCGGCACTGCAAGGAAAAAGAAGCAGCAGTGCACTTAAAGAAAATAAAACTTTTTTATACATATTTTACTCCTTTACCTGGAAAACAGTTTTTATTTCGCAATCAGCGGCCCGGAACTTCATCAGCAGTTTTTCAGCGGGAAGTTTAACAAAGTTTTTGAATTCCTTTCCTTCAACTGTTTCGACGGGGTGCGGGAAAAGAGCTTCCACAGTGACACCGCCATTGGTCAGTATGACTTTGGAGCCGTCAACGGCACATTCAACACCGCTTCTGAGGGCGAAAACAAAGGTCAATTCCTCTTCTTTGGGGAGTTTCACGGAATCGGTCAGTTCAAGTCTGCCGGAATTGAAGTCGACTTTGCGGCTCCAGACAGCCCCTTCCCAGCCGGGAGCGTTGGAGCTCATCGTACTGGTAATGACCCCATTGTTCCAGGGAGAAACTTTGCAGTCAGGAGCACCCAGCCAGCAGTAAAGTCCCTGCAGGACACTGTCGCCTTTGCCGTTGATCAGAAGTGAGGTGTGATTGGCACTCTGCTTGAAGTATTCTGAAAAATCCTCATCATCGTAGCTGCAGCAGCCGGGATCCATCAGAAATGCCTCGCCCTTGAAAAAGACACTCACAGCCTGTTTGCCGCCGTGGTAGTGTGAAAAGCGGCTCAAAAGCGGAGCACAGTCAAAGAGCAGAAAGTTTCCTTCACTGTCTTTTTTGACGGCGATCCGGGCTTCATCGAGGAGCATTTCCACTTCATCATTTTCCTTTGTTTCCCCCAAAGTCTGGATAAAGATGCTCATATCCAGGGGATAACCGTCGCTGACGACGGTCGAGAAACCGTCAGGCTGCCGCAAAGTACGGCAGATATCAAAGGCTTTGCGGGCCTTTTCTCTGGCACTTTCAGAAAGAGTGTATCCCTCTTTTGCGGCAATAATGAGGGCATCACGGCTGATCCAGCATTCAAAGAAGTGATAGGAAGGACTCAGGTCGTTGAGCATACCGTCCGGCAGGAAGTCCCGGCAGATGTGGAAGTCGCACATTTTTTCTGCCACCGGGATCCACTTGTCCGTGCCTCTCGTTCCCTTGAAAAAGGAACAGCTCAGCATCAGTGCCATACCTCTGAGGGCCTGATGATTGCCGGGATGGAGCTTTATATGGGATTCTTCGCCCCAGTAGATATTCTGCCCGTGAATAAAGATCATTTCTTCAAGAATTGCCCATTCCTCATCGGTGATCAGATCAAAATCTTTCACAAAATAGAGGGCGTGAAGCGAATGGATAATGCGGCTGGCAGGCTGGAAATCAAACCACTGATAGGGGACTTTGGCGTCAAAATCGGGTCCCATAGCATTATATTCCGCATCCCGGCGGCGCAGGATCTCATCGTGGAAGTCGCAAGTCGCCTGCTGATCGGCGGGGGCTTTATAATCAGGGTGCTGAGCAAAACGCAGCAATATGTCGATCACTTCACGGGCCAGTTTTTTATCCTTGGTTTTTCTGGCGTGATTGGCAAGGGGAACGATGAAGTACATACGGTTGATCCAGCTGGTACGCTCAATGGTACGCCAGGATTCAAATTTGAGGAAATCCACCTCTTTGTAGGTGCCAAACATAGCAAGAGCATTATCGACAGTGACAGCTTTGGTATATTCAGCATCATCGACGGCACCGATGATCTCACGGTTGATGAAGCTGCCGCCGCCGTCAAAGGGATAAAGTTCAAAGAAACTGTAACGGTCAAAGAGCTCCATACTTAAAGGAAGTGTAAAATCATCTATAAGTCTCATTTTTATATACCCTTTATCTTAAAATATTTATACAATATCAAACACGGTTGTTTCTGAACTCTTTATGCGGGATTTCTCTTGTTGCAAATTTGAGAAATTTGTCAGGACGACTTAAAAGATATTTGAATAAAAATCAATTGTCTCTGACAGTTTTTTCCATACCTTTTCCGATATCGTACATCGGAAGATATTTTTTTGCTTTCGGAGTTCTGGCGGCATTATTCATATCCTCTTCAAGCAGGATCTTTGAACCTGTGCTTTTATTGTTGTTGGGATCGACAAAGTCCCGTCCGCGGACAGCTTCCACGCCGCCGATACGGGTGACGACACCGGTGCGGGGATTGCGGTAAAGCTGGGGAATGGTGGAAGAGGTTTTCCAGAAAGTATTGGTCACATTGGCACCGTCGATGCTGAAAGAAAGATAGTGGAACACCCGCGGGGTCACGGGAACAAGAATGTGGATCCTGCTCAGCATATCCACTTCGATCTGAAGTTTCTCATATCCCATCTGATGACCGACGCGGACGACACCGTAAATGTGTTTCGCATCAGAGACCACCAGATAATAGTGGCGGCGGCGGTTTTCGTGGAGAGTTCTGATCTCGTAAGTCCGTTCATCTCCGTTGGTACGGTGCTGACTGTAAAGATCAGGGATCCCCACAGTTCTTTTCCAGATGGTGGCACCGTGTTCCACCTGAAAAAATGTATCCGGTGTCCGGTATTCCCGTTTGAGCATAGAATGAGCCACATAGGCGTGGATCTTATAGTTATCGACACGGTCGATATCGTAATATTCATTCACAGGAATAATAATGGATTTGATTTCACCGGGCCCCAGAACCAGACCGTCGATGGAAATTTCTTTATCCTTGCGTTTGTTGACCAACCGCTGCCCTACGCCGTTTACTTCAAGCATAAGAAATCCCTGGAGCCGGGGACTTTTACCGAAAAGCAGAGCTTTTCCCGTATCATTGCGGAAGGTGATCTTGGCATAGACCGGTTCAAACTGCATATAGGCGGTCCGGTTGAGTTCGATGGACATACCGATCTGACCGTAAAGTGATGAAGTCAGAGTAACAAGAACAACAGTAAAGATGAGAAAGAAAAATTTTTTCATTTTTGTTCCTTTCCGGATTTAAGAAAGTTTCCTATTTCAGAACCGAGCTTTCCGCAGTCGATCTTGTGGCAAAGGTATTTTTGCGGAGCCGGACAATGACGTTTCATACAGTTGAGGCAGGAAAGATTTTCACAGGTAATGATCCTGTGTTCCTTTCCCCAGGGCCCCGTTAAACGGGGGGAAGTCGGCCCGAAAAGGGCGAACACCCGGCTGCCCGCCGCCGCTGCAACGTGCATAGGACCTGAGTCATTGGTAATAACTGCTGCGGCCCGTGCCATCAGATATGCAAGTTCAGTCAATGTGGTTTTTCCCGTCATATCGACGGCATCCGGTAAAAGTTTCACGATTTGTTGAGCAATACTTTTATCTCCTGCGGCACCGGCGATGACAGCCTGACATTCGGGGATCTGTTTTCTGATTTCAATGAAAGTTTGAGCAAAGACTTCCGGTGGGAACATCTTGCTTTCCCACCTGGCACCCGGCACCAGAACGACAAAGGGATCGGGCAATTCCGAAAAGGAATCGTTTTTAAGAGAAACAGTATATTCAGGCACTTCACTTGCTGTATTGCAGATCCGGTTTACCAGTTCCACATAACGGGGAACAGCGTGTTGAGTCATATCGACATTGTATTTTCTGTTATAAAAGCACGCAGCAGCCTTTTCTCTGGGGGCGGCAAAACCGCATTTGACCTTTGACCTGGCAAAAAAGGTGAGCAGACCGCTGCGGAACAACCCCTGAAAGTCGATAACAAGGTCGTATTCTTCATACCTCAATTCCCGCAGGAGCGACCTTGAAGAAGAAAAAAATGTTGCAGGCGAAGAGAGTTTTTTACGGTCAAAAATAATTTTTTTGCGTACCGGAAAAGGCGAAAGATCCAATATTCCGGCAAAGGCAGGGTGAACTGCAAAGTCAAGTTCTTTTCCGGGGAATTCCCGTTTCAACAGCTCCAGAGCCGGAAACAGGTGCACTATATCCCCGAGACTGCTTGGTTTGATGACCAGAATTTTTCCGGAATTAGCCATTGGTTCTTTTTTACACTTCCGGGAAGCGGTATTTTCAGGACCCGTATCCCAATCTTTCAGCCAATCTTGTCGGCAGTCCTGCATCCAGGATCTTTTGCTGGGTGGTTGCGATATCATAGGGCACCCGGCAGCGGCTTACAGTCATAGCTTCTGTATCCCAGACGGCAAAGCTGGCTCTGGGATCGCCGTTCCGGGGCTGGCCGATGGAACCCACATTAAAGAGATATTTGTTGTTTTTGCGGTATTCGACAGTTATCATATCTGAAACTGAATAATCATCATTTTCGTCACCGCTCCAGTAATTGATCTTTTCGACGGGATCTCCCCCCGGAGTGATGAGCTGTTTTTTGACGAAAGCCACAGGAACGTGGGAATGTCCGCAAAAGCAGACATTGGTTTTCTGGTAGGCAAAGTTATCAACGGCGTGGAAGGCATCGAGGATATATCCCCAGTTTGAAGGAGTGTCCAAAGTGGCGTGTACAAGGGTGCATCCCAGGGGAAATTTATTTTCGTATTCAGCTTCATCCAGCCACTTGCGGTCATCTTCTGAAATATGTTCTCTTGTCCACATAACAGCTTTTTTGGCATTGGAGTTGAATCCTGACTGCTCGATATCCCCGCGGACGGCGTAGTCGTCGTGATTGCCGCGGACCCGGGAAATAAGATTAAGCTGCCGCACAATGGCACAGCATTCGGCAGGATTTGCATTATATCCAACCACATCTCCTAAAGAAATGTATTCTGTGATACCGAGTTCCCGGCATTTTTCCAGAACTGCGGTCAAAGCTTCCAAGTTTGAGTGAATATCACTCAACACTGCATACCTTGCCATAAAACTGTCTTAATCCTTTATCTACCAATAAGTTATACTTTTCAATAATTTTTTTAAGAGAAACTCTTTCAAGGCGGCAAAAGCGATCACTGTAAGCCGGATTCTGTACCTTCCTTTAAGGAAAGCGGCTGTCATCTGTCTGTGCGAGCAGAACCCGGAACTCGTAACGCCGGAAAGCTACGGCTCGTTCCCTATTTGCTCTTGCTGCGGGAGGAGTTTACATGTGCGGCACACCTTTCGGCCATACCCGGTGGGCTCTTACCCCGCCTTTTCACCCTTACCCTGTTGAACAGGGCGGTTTGTTTCTGTTGCACTGGTCTTTCTGCGGAATATAGTCCGCAGCATCCTTCTTTTCAAAAGGACTCCCTGCTTTCAGCAGTCCGGACTTTCCTCAGCAAAAGTCTTATCTTCAAGAGTTGCCCCTTACAGTGCTTCTGCCGCGACCGCCCGTAATCGCAGTTACCGTCTTAGAATATAGCACACCTTAGAGAATTATTCAAGGAAGAATCAGAAAATGTCAGATAAAATTTACCTGTGATTTACAGACGCATCTGTGAAATTTCTTCAAGGGTCTCAAGAAAAATAACGTTGGGGAGTTCGCCGAAATCATCTTTTTCTTCTTTGGTGCCGTCGGTACGGAAATACATATCCTCTTCGCCCTCAAACATCGTGACTTTACGGAACTTTCCGTCACAATTGAGGACGTATGCTCCTGCATCGGGCCAATTCTGCACAAGGTCATCTTTGTTGACCACATCCATTACGGCTTGACCTTCGCTCTCAAAGTAGAGCTGGACCTGCTGCATAACGCCGTCTCTGATATCAGCAGCACTGATGATGACTGCTTCGGACTTCAATATTTCTCTGGCACGTTCTGTTGTTTTGCTGCTCATCTTAAAAACCACTCCGGTTCCTTTGTTATATAGAAATTTTTGACTTCCGCATCTTTCATATCCGTTGAAAAACTGAAGTCAAACTCACCTTTTTTCAGGAAGAAATACCACCCGCTCAAATGTCCGTTCCGAACAATGGCAGTACCGGCTCTTTTACTGACGAAACGGGCCTTTTTATTGGTCTTGACATCGCCGATCTTAACATTGGTACGGCCCCAGCCTTTGAAGTTTCCTTCAGCAAAGACAAAGTAACATCCATCTTCAGGGATAGTCACTTTACCGGTGTAAATTCCTTTGGCACATTTCAGATTCCGCACCTTGCTGCCGCGGCGGTACATCTCTTTGATGAGGTTTTCATCCTTGCGGAAATCCCCGAAAACACTTATGTTCCGTGAAAGACCATTGTCGAAACGGACCAATATCATACCGTTGTGGATCCGGGGCATCTTGACATTGGCAGTGTTGCAGCGGACGGTAAAACGGATCTTCTGAGAACTTTTGATTTTTCCTTCAGAGGGTGAAACCGTAAAGAAATCATCGTTGCAGTGAACTTTGAAAGCTCCTGAAAAATCTTTTCCTTTGGCCTCAAGGGTAAAATAGAAACTCTTTTCCTTTGTACCGGAATCGAAATTTATTTCATCTTTGTCGATGAAAACCGGCAGAGGACGATAGGGAAATTCCATACCGTCGTCCTGGTATGCTCCCAGATGTTTCACCGGCAGACCGGGGATCTTTGCCGCTTTATTCCGGGCGGGGGAATCCTTTTTCAACCGCAGATTGCCGTTGGCGGCGTCAACATACCCGGGATCGGCCCAAATGGCGTTTTTGTATTGTTTCCACTCTTTGAAAAAGGCTTTGTATTCCATTTCTTTTTCTTTGTTTGCACCGAAAAAGAGGTCATTGTCCAGATCGCAGTTCCATTTCCGCCACTCTTTTGCCACACAGTTGACGGCAGCCATAACGATATTGTTGCGGACAAAGGCTTTAAGAGGAGGATTGTAAACAGGATCTTTTCCGTGGAAATTACCGTAACCACTGCCGAGTCCGGGAGTATAGGTGGTATTGTTCATAATGAAGATCGCACCATCCCCCTGATTGCCCATACCGTTTTTGAAGTTGATCCCCCGGCGGTTGTTTTCATCGCCCAGACGGTAGTAGACGTTCCGGAACTGATAAGAAGGTCCCAGACGGCAGCAGCCGGTGGAAACACCGCAGTAGGAACCCTGGAACTTGTTGTAATAGAGACGGATATTCATTTCTCCGCCTTCTATTTCTATGCTGTCATCGTTGGCATAGGCAAACAAATTGCCGTAAATGTCGGAATCTCTGCCGAATCCGCCGTCGATCTGGCCGTTTCCGGAACTTTCGATGGTATCGTTCCAGCGTCTTTTATCGCTGCCGATAAGGTCATTGTAACGGATAACTGTCCCCCCTTTGGTTTTGTCGATAAAAATGGCTTCAGGGCCGGTGGGGTGGCTGTAAAACCAGCTGTTTGAACTTGAATGAGGCGTATGGATGTAACATCTTTCCACCAGATGATTCTTTCCGCCGTGGATAATGATACCGCCGTCCCATCCGGTCATAGAACCTTTGTACGTCCATCTGCCCAACTGGGTCATATCCCGCACCCAGTCGGATTGTCCGAAATTGCTGATATCGCAGTTGCGTACCACCACATCACTGCTGTTGATGAATCTGATACCGTGGCGTGAACCGTTGGCATCAATGGTCATATTTTCAAAGATCACAAATTTGACACTGTCGCAGTCGATGACGCCGCCGTTCATATTTTTATTGCCTTTGAGAGTGAATCCTTTGGCGGCGGTATAGCGGATATAGCCGTTATGAGTACCGGATTTGATATTTTTCAGCTGTCCTTTGAAGTTTTTGCTGTCAAGAACGATGGTTTCAGCAACTTTGAAGTTTGAGGAACGGGTACGGAAGGTCTGGGTGATCTCAGATTTGACTTCGCCGGAAATCACTGCTTTGAACTCATATTCTGTATTCTCTTTAAGCAGCATAATTGAACCGCGCCAGGCTTTTTCCCGTTCCATATTGACAGGATCAATGACATTGATCCACTTTGAAGTGCCTTTTTCGCGGTAATAGACTTTGACTGAACACTTTTTTCCCCATTCCTTTTTGGTGCGGTTGATGTAATAGGAGCAGTTTTCAAAGGTGGGCACAAGAAGCAATCTGCCGGAACTGATCAACACCTGGGTACCGGTGGAGTTATCGGTGTAAATATTGGTCATACCGTCGGTACCCCGGTCGGTGATCAAAGGTTTTTCCTGCCGGGCATAAAGAGAAATTTTAACGGGAACATTCTTTTTGACATAAATATTCTGAGCCAGCACATCGCTGTAACTGATCCTTGCGGCAAGTTTCCCCTCTTTCACATCTTTGGTCACCAGAGAAGTTTTTCCGCCCCAGTTGGCAAATTTTTTCTTTTTGGAAACAGATTCAAAGCCCGGATTTTTCAATTCGGCCCCTGAAATGGTCATTGCATCCACGTGGATAAAAGGATAAGCCTTTTTGACACCGCCTGAAATTCCCCGTAAAGTCAGGGCGATCCTTTCATCTTTTTCAGGAGTGAAAGCAATATCCATACGGCTCCACTCTCCTGTCAGATCAGCTTTGGAAAAGAAGATATCGTGAATCTCTTTGCCTTTACTTTTGCGTTTACGGCGTCCGATGTGGACACTTTTGTCAGCAGAAGTTTCATTGATCATCTGAAAACTGACGATATCCACCCGCATACCGCCCCCTGCCGGAGCTGAATAGAGTGAAAGTGCAAAGACGAACAGAAGAAACAATGCAAAAAACTTTTTCATAAAATTCAAACTCCTTTACAAGTTCTGATCTTTGATCTTTTTGAGCATAAGAGCCAGCTGTGCGGGACAGGAGGTATTTTTGCCGCCGCATTTGACATCGGCAAGCAGAGAAATGACTTCTTCAACTTTTCTGTTTTTTGTCAGGATCCCCACAGCGGCCAGATTTCCGGGGCAGCCCCCTTTGAACTCCACTTTTTCAATGGTCCCGCCGTCATCACTCAACACAACTTCAATGGCGGAACTGCATACATCAGGAGATGTTTCATAACGGTATTTTTTCATTTCCCATATCCTTAAAGTTTGTATCCATTACAAATTGATTGTTTCAAACTCCCTGAAGCTGCCGAAAGCGGGCATTTCTGCAAAGGTAAAAAACCGCTGGTCGGCACTTTGTATCCTTTCGAGAAAAAGTTCTGCATTGTCCCGGTCGAGGTCGCACAACACATCATCAGCCAGAATTGCCACGGGCATATTGCTTTCTTTTCTGAAAGTATTGAATTCAGCCAGTTTCAACATCAGAGCAATGATCCCTCTTTGTCCTGTGGAAGCGAAATTACGCATAACTTTTCCCTCAAGACGGAACTCAAATTCATCCAGCTGCGGCCCGAATGAGGTACATTTGCGTATTTTATCCTTTTCAAAGGACTTTTTAAGCAGATACATATTCTGCTCTGCATCCAGAGAAGCCCCCCCCTGATAGCGGATCTCAAACTCCAATCCCCTCTCTTTCAAAAGTTCATTGACGGTCTGATTTATGATGGAAGCATATTTCATCCGTGCTGCACAGATTTCAGGGGTTCTCTCAGCAAGTTCCCGGTCAAAGTGGCAGGCGAGAGAACTTTTTTCGCTTTTCAAAGCCCGGTTTCGCTGGGCCAGAGCCCGGTTGAAGTCCGAAAGAGACTTCAAATAAGAGGAGTCCACAGAAGAAATGAGAATGTCAAAGAACCTTCTTCTGTTTCCCGAAGAACCTGAAACGATCTCTCTGTCTTCGGGAATAAATGCCACACAGCGGAACTCTTTGATAAAATCACTCGCCCGCTGGGGACGGGCTCCCCCCAGCAGCAGTTCCCGGTGTCCTTCAAGATCTTCCCGTACTTTAAGCACAGTTTTGCTGCCGGCGGAATTCCTGAACCGGCAGCTCAATTCAAAGCTGTGTTCTCCGAGAGTGGTCAATTCTCTTGAACGGGCCCCCCGGAAAGAACGCAAGATCGACAGATATCCCAAAGATTCCAGCAAAGAAGTTTTGCCGGAACCGTTGGTTCCTGTGAGAACAATATCTTTTGAAGTGAACTGAAAAGCTCTTTTTTCCCGGAAACACCGGAAATGACTCAGTTCCAGATACTCGATCACTGTGCAGCAGGTTTCTTTCTGATGGGCATAATCACGTTGATGAAGCCCTCTTCAGCCTCAAGAGCCACCGGATTCAAGGGATCATTGAGCTTGAAACTGATGGTCTCGGCAGAGGTGGTCTTCAAAGGATCCTTGAGGAACACGGGGTTGAAGGAAACTTCAAAGGGTTCGCCTGAAAATTCCACTTCCACAAAGTCTGAACCGTCGCCCAGCTGGGTGCTTGAGGCTTCGATGCTGACCTTGTTTTCAGAGAAACTCAGAATAATTGAATGTGTGTTGTCAGGCAGCAGCAATGAAACAGTTTCCACTTTGGCAAGCAAAGGATCCACAGGCAGAGTAATAATGCGTTCAAAGCTCTGGGGCACAACGGATTTGTAGTTGGGATAAGCCCCTTCGATCAGTTTGGAACCCAAACGGAAATTAGCTCCTTCAAAGGAACAGAATTTGTCACCGATGGCGATTTTAAGGGTTCCATCGCCTTCAAGCATCTTGCTGGCATCTGAAACAGCTTTGAGAGGAACAATGGCACAGCCGTCTTCACCGGTCACAGATTCCAGGACCTTTTCCTGCAGAGCCATACGTTTTCCGTCGGTGGCCACCATCGTCAATGCTCCCCCGACCACATTAAAAAAGACTCCGGTCAGGGATTTGCGGCTGGCATCTTTGCTCACAGCATAATAAATAGCATCGTGAAGAGCTTTGAAGTCACTTTCTTTGATGGTCAGTTCCCGCTGGGCGGTGAAAGGCACTTCAGCAGGATAATCAGCACTGGGCAGCCCCAGCAGACGGAATCGTCCGGTACCGCAGACGATCTTGATATGATCGTTTTCGTCCACATCGAATTCCACAGTATCGCCGTTGAGACTGGCGGTGAGTGAAGAAAGTTTCTTTGCAGGAGCAGTGGTGGTACCGGGAACTTCGACTTCGGCCTCGATAGAAGTATTCATCCGCAGTTCAAGGTCAGAGGTGGTCAGTTCCAGGATTCCATCCTGAGCTTTGAGCAGCACATTGTTGAGCAGCGGCATAATGGAGCTTCCGCCGGTCAGGGTTCCGACCTTTTGGAGAGCTTTGTTCAATTTTTCACGGTTGACGCGGAATTTCATTTTTTTTCTCCTCTATTCTATAAGTTTTTTGATCCGATATAATCTTTCAGTCAGGGACTCTTTGGGACAACGAATCCGGATCCCCCGGATTTGCTGCTCTGACAACGGCAACAACTCCGGATCCCCCGGCCTTGTTACTGATAATAATATAAATTTATCTTTATATATTATTATTAGTAGAGTGGGCCATTTTTTGTTAACATACTTTGCAACTATCTGAAAAACAGCTATTTGCAAAAAAATTTACTTGTTAATAACCTTGATGGTAACTTTTAATGAATGTTGATACCTTAAAATTATCATCAATCTGTTATGAAGTTATTAACAACATTTCAACACCTTTGTCAACACCCCTTTTCTGATTTTTTATCAGGAAAACCTGATTATTTCCGGAAATGAAATATATTCCGGAAATATCACTCAGGTAAAATATACCATTATTTTTGAAAAATGCAATGCAAAAGAACAAAATAATATCAAAAAGAAGCTCTCTTGAGAAAAAAATCGGGGAACGGAGCCATTATTCCCGGCCTTGTGAAGTAACTCCGTGTTTGAGAAAATTTTTGCGGAACCACTTTTTTTTCTTCTGTTCCCAATATGGGCAGGTAAGAAAACTATTCTTTTTCCCCGGAAAGTTTTTACAGACCGCTTTTAATTTTTGACTTTTTGTCAAAAATGAAAAGCGTTACTGAAAAAGGTTTTCCGTCTTCGTTGCACTACGCCGGGACAAGGGGAAAAGGGAACTTCAGTTTTCGATTCTCGCAGCTAGTTACAGCTGCGAGTTATTCCGAAGCCGACGTTTCGGCCCGCCGGGTGAATTGATATAGAAATCGATATCCTTTGTGGGATTTTCGGCCTGCAGAAAGAGCAATTGTGCGACGATGAGATTTGCTGATTCATCGGTTACCGGCATTCCCAGAAGGACGATACGGTCCTTGAGCAGCCGTGAATAGATGTCATAACCTCTTTCGCCGGAACTTGTGCTTTCGACGACCATAGGAACGAGTTGGGAACGGGATGTGTTGATCATAGTTTTTTCCTTTTCTTTTCTGAAATTTTTAAGCAGCACAAATATTTTGCAAATCTTACAAATGATTTGTGCCGGAAAACGATTATTTTAACGCTGTAAGCGGCTGAGTGTGACGCAGACTGTAGGGATCCGATACAGGGGCCACCAGTTTCGGGCTCTGCCAGATATAGCTTACAGGAGCGTAACGGTACCGCATTTGCTGAAGTTTTTGTTCACAGGTGAGACTTTCAGTAATAAAATCATAAGAAAGTCCGAGATGATTTTTGTTTTCCGGATCGCAGTGTGCCTCTTCAATAAGAAAAGGAGTCAGCTTGCAATTTGGATGAAACCAGCCGGTTTTTTTGTTGTGAACAGCATACCAGAGAAGATTGCGGCCCCATTCATCTCTGATTGTTTTCAAGGTTCCCGGATGAAACTCCTCGATGGCCCGGAGAAATGGAAGAGATGATTGGTCATCAAAGAAAGCTGCCGCATAGGCACAAAGTTCTTCCATAGAAATGATTTTTCCCGGGAGCTGACCGTTTTTTATCAGAAAACAGAAGATATTAAAGGCCCTTTTATCCATAATTTCCGCAAGAAAACTGAAAGATGAAAATTCCACAGCACTGATATCCACAGCAATGACAAACCGTTCCGGAGCATCTTTTTCAATGGCATCTCTGACGATATCAGGGAGCTTCAAAGTCTGCCACCTGCGGCCGTTGATGACACGGATCATTTCCCAGCCTTTCTTTTTGGTTTGAGTGTAACGGTTTTTTACGACATTGTTGTCAATGAGCAGAGGGTCAGTCAAAGCAAGTGAAGAAAGAAGTTTGATATTTTTAGGATAAGCATTGAACCTTTCTTCACCATCCGGGGTATCAACGAGTTGAAAATTGATATTTCCGTGGTCATTATATATATTGTACCAGACATCAAAAAGAGCCTTTTTGTTCAGGACGCTGCTGTTGGAAAGAATCCTTTTCCAGAGGTCAAATCTGCTGTTCGGATGGATGATCCTGCAGAGTTTCAACAGAGAAATCTTGTTTCTCCGCACGGGATTATTGCTGATAACAGCCAGAGTTTCAGGAGTCAGGAACTCTTTGATCTCACTGTAAGAAATACGCCCTTTGGAATTGAAAACCAGATTTGATATTTTTTCGATCATATTGTGAAAGCTCCTTTTTGCTTGATTGTCTCTACCCATAATATACTGGGGGGAATAAGACACCTTATGTCCGCTGCTTGAAAAAATAGACTCTTTTCCCTGTAAAGGTCGATAAAACCATTTGAGGAACTCCCGTCTTTGTTCACTGTGCCGTGACAAGTTGGGGAAGAAAATCAAAAAAAAGATTGAACTTAAAAAATTACAAGTTAATTAGAGATTTCATGCAAATAAATTCTTTTTTTCCTTGACAAATGACCGTTTATATGCTAATTTTAGCAACGGATAATTTTTACATCAAAACATCCGAAATGAAATATGATCAGATTTAACAGTTACCGGAATGGATTTTTATGAATTACGTCAGTAAGCCGGGCAGTGCCGAATATACCCCGGCCGCACGCAAGGCAGTTATTACTGCCTATGAGAAAAATTATGATACCGGTCTGGTTGTGCCTGAAAATCTCCCCCTCACCTCTGTCATTATACCGGCAAACGAAAATGTTGAACTTACTGAGATCTGTCTTGATTCCCTATATTCCATAAAAAGTGTTTCCCCGTTTGAAGTTATCCTCGTTGATGACTGCGGCTCTGAAAATTACAAACAATTTGAATCCGTATATCCGCATTTCAAAGTCAT
Organism: Victivallaceae bacterium; assembly: GCA_045605205.1. Lineage (GTDB taxonomy): Bacteria > Verrucomicrobiota > Lentisphaeria > Victivallales > Victivallaceae > UBA1784. The sequence continues at coordinate 2,512 of JAZUPO010000300.1, read as the reverse complement.
ACGGAATAAAACCAAACAGGGAACTGTCCGGTCGGCAAACCTCGGTGCCGCTGAAGCCCGGGGAGAATTTCTGCTTTTTCTGAAAAATAATACCGAAGTTATGGTTTGGTGGCTCGATGAATTGACGACCGCTCTCTATAATCATCCGGAAGCCGGAATGATCGGTTCTCAGTTGATCGATTTTCATACGGCAAGGATCTATGAATGCGGATGCCGGATCTGCAAAAATGGGGATATAGTCCTTCTGGGACAGGGGGAATATCCCGAACATCAGGATCATTCATATTTTCAGGAAGTGGATGTTTGTTCATCTGCAAGTTTCATTATCAGACGGAAACTTTTTGAAGAGACGGGCGGTTTCAATGCAATTTATTCTCCGGAAGGATTTGAAGATCGCGAACTGGGAGTGCTCCTTAAAAAAAAGGGATACAAAAACTATGCGGCCCCCCATTCCAGAGCTGTCTATTTTTCCAAAGATCCCGCCGACAGCAGCAACAACGGACAATATGAAAAAAATCACACGCTCTTTATGAGTCGTTGGCAGGAATATCTGCAGAAAAATGCTATTTATGACTCCTTTGAAGATGTGCGTAATTTCAAGGGCGATAAAGAGAGGATCCTCTATATCGACGCCGAAACTCCTATGGCTGACAGAGGCTCCGGCGGAATGGACGCCATTTTCTTTATGGAGTATATGATCAAAAGAAATTATCAGGTCATTTTTTACGGCGAATATACTCAGGGATATCATCCGAAGTATACGGGCATACTGCTGAGAATGGGGGTTCAGTGCATCTATGAGCCTTTTCTGAAAATATGGGACTATGTGGCCCATAACGGCCATACTCTCAGTTATATCTTTGTTTCAAGGATCTACCAGGCCCGTTCTTTTGACTGGCTGCTGAAACCGTACTGTCCTCAGGCCGGATATATTTTCAATACTGTCGATCTCCATTTTGTCCGGGAAAATCTGGAAGCAGATCTGCGTATAGATGATCTCGGCCGTAAAAGGGCAGCTTATACAAAACAGTGCGAATTGACCGTAGCCTCTTTTGCAGATGCCACGATCGTAATCAGCAGCAAAGAAAAAAGTCTGCTCGAAAATGAATATGGATTATCCAGAATTTACCATATCCCCCAGGTGCGGGAACTTTACCCCAGAGCTGCCCATACCCACCGTCAGGGAGCTGTTTTTATCGGCAGTGCACATAAGCCCAATATTGATGCTCTGCTCTATTTTCACAATGAGATCCTGCCCCTTTTGAAAGAAGATATTGTTGTGACCATTGTGGGTGAATCTTTGCGTTCCGCCATTGAAAACAGTGAATTTCACAGACATTTGCTCTATTGCAAACAGTTCAAGTTTGCGGGTTTTGTTCAGGATCTATCCACAGTGCTCGACTCTGCAAAGATCACAGTCGCTCCCTTGCGGTATGGAGCCGGGACCAAAGGCAAAGTTGCTTCCTCAATGGCTTACGGTGTTCCCTGTGTCAGTACAGTTTTCGGAACCGAAGGAACCGGAATGGTACACGGCGAACATATTATGATCGCCAATACGCCTCAGGAGTTTGCAGCATACATAGATGAGCTGCTTTCAAATCAGGAGTTATGGCAGCGGATCTCCGACGGCGGCAGAAAGTTCATCAAAGAGATGTATTCACGGGAATCTGCCGAAAAAATAATGGATCAGCTTATTGAAGATGTGAAAAAAAGAAGGCTTGAAAAAAGTTCAGATTGGGCCTCAAAACCGATGATAGGTTAAAGTGACGGTAAAGTTTTTACACCAGCGGCAGAAAAAACAAGACTTATGACAGGAATATTCAAACAGATACAAACCTTTGGCAAGCTGCTTGTCTATTTTATTTCTTTGGACCGTTTGATCAAAGTTTTCAAAAAATCCCGGCGTTTTTTTCAAATCGTAAGGAAATCCGGGGTGAGTACCGGAATCAGGAGTGTAAAGAATTTTATAATTTCACGCTATCATTTTGTGCAAAATCCTTCCGGTGCCGTTCAGTGGAGTGAAGCAAGAGTTTATTTCAACAACCCCGGGATCCCGGCGAATTCTTACGAGTCACATTATGAAAGCGATGAGGATTTCAGCAATTGCAAAACCGATATAAAAGCTCTCGCTTTTTATCTGCCGCAGTTCCATACTTTTCCTGAAAATGACCAATGGTGGGGCAAAGGATTCACCGAATGGTCAAACACCCGCAAAGCTCAGCCGCAGTATCCCTCTCATTATCAGCCCCGTGAACCCCACGGCGATATCGGATATTATGATTTAAGTGATTACAGAACCTTGCAGAAACAATCCGAAATGATTAAAAAACACGGCTTGTACGGACTTTGCATCTATCATTACTGGTTTTCCGGAAAAAAACTGATGGAAAAACCTCTGGAACTGCTTATGGAACATCCGGAAATAGATTTGAAATTCTGTCTCTGCTGGGCAAATGAAAACTGGACCCGGGTATGGGATGGACAGGATGATGAGATCCTGATTGCACAAAAG
>JAZUPO010000299.1:0-6940 GCA_045605205.1 Victivallaceae bacterium | reverse complement strand
TAAGGTGCCAACCCCTTGGCTCACAGAACGACATGGCTACGATCCGCCTTGTGTCTGCCGGCACGGAAGAGCCCGCCGCAGCGAAAACAAGGAAGCCCAGAAAAAGTGCCGGTGCAAAAAAAGCAGAAGAAAACGCTTCCGAAAAACAGAGTGAGGAAAAGAGTTCTGCCGGTGCAGAAAAAGCTGCTGAGGAAAAAAGTGCCGCTCCCGCCCTTGAAAAACATTCTCCCGCTCCCGCAGAAGGAACTTTGCCGCCTATGCCGGTCCCCCCTGCCGGAGTGACCCTCTGCCCCCCTGAAAAAGAAGAGAGTGAAAAAAAGAATCACGAAAACAATCCCGCTCAGGAGGAGAGACGGAACAACAGCAATAACAATAACGGCAACAACCGTTCCGGGGATTCCTTCCGCGACCGCAAGAAATCCCGGAACAATGAGCACAAGAAATCCCGGAACAATGACCGGAATGACCGGAATGACCGGAATGAACGGAATGAACGGGAACGTTATGAACGCAATGAACGCTATGAGCGTTATGAGCGTTATGACCGGCAGGATTACCGGGACTACCGGGAACGGAACGAATACCGTATGGAACGGGAAGGCAACCGTATGGAACGGACCGGAGAAAGAGGCGATTACCGGGAATATCGTGAAGTGCCTCCCGAATCCATTATCCGTGACCCCACTGCACCCAGTCTGGATATTGCCGAACTTCAGGGCAAATCAATGGATGAATTGACCGCTATGGGAACTGAACTGGGCATCGAGGGTATCGGTGCCCTGGAAAAGTCCGCCCTGATCTTTGAGATCCTGCGTGCCAATGCCGAGAAAAACGGCCTGATGTACGGCAGCGGATATCTGGAAGTGCTGCCGGAAGGATTCGGATTCCTGCGTTCACCTGAGTACAGCTATATGCCAAGTTCCGAAGATATCTATGTCAGCACTTCACAGGTGAAACGCTTTGCTCTCAAAACCGGGGACTATGTAACAGGACAGATCCGTACCCCCCGGGAAAAAGAACGCTATTTCGCAATGCTTAAGGTGGAAACCATCAATAACGATGTCCCCGAACGCAAAAAGAATATTATCCCCTTCACCAGTCTGGAACCCTATTTCCCCACTGAAAGACTGATCCTTGAAAATTCCCCCACGGAATATTCCACCCGTGTGGTGGATCTTGTCACCCCCATCGGCAAAGGTCAGCGCGGATTGATCGTCGCTCCGCCCCGTACCGGTAAAACTGTTCTGCTGCAAAAGGTGGCTCAGAGCATCAGAAAAAACAATCCTGAGGTCCAGCTGATCATTCTGCTTATCGACGAACGTCCCGAAGAAGTGACCGATATGAAGCGGGTCATCGACTGTGAAGTGGTCAGTTCAACCTTTGACGAACCCCCGGAACGTCACGCCCAGGTGGCTGAAATGGTCATCGAAAAGGCCAAACGGCAGGTGGAATACGGTCACGATGTGGTGATCCTGCTTGACAGTATCACCCGTCTGGCCCGTGCTTACAATACTTTGCAGCCCCACAGCGGCAAGATCCTCACCGGCGGTGTGGATGCTGCCGCACTCCACAAGCCAAAACACTTTTTCGGTGCCGCACGGAACATTCAGGGACACGGCAGTTTGACCATTATCGCCACGGCCCTTATTGAAACCGGCAGCCGTATGGACGATGTGATTTTTGAAGAGTTCAAAGGTACCGGCAATATGGAACTTCATCTTGACCGGAGCGTTTCCGACCGCCGGATCTATCCTGCCATCAATATGCAGGCTTCCGGAACCCGTAAGGAAGAGCTGCTCGTTCATCCCGAGGAACTTCAGAAAATGTGGATGCTGCGGAAAGGCTGTACCGATGTGCCTTCCGGCGAGGCTGTTGAAGTCTTGCTCAGCTATCTGAAAAAGTTCAAGACAAATGTCGAGTTCCTCTTTTCAGTTAAGGACAACTTCTGATGAACGCGGGACAGGAACACAGAGGACGGATCCTGAATATTATTCTCGGGATCTTTCTGGTGTTGTGGATCATCACCACGGCGGTGCTGATCCTGCCTGCCTGGCGTAATTACAGAAACGTCCGTGCCGAAGAGGACCGGCAGCGGGCTTTGCTGGATGCCGCCAAGCTGGACCGGCAGCAGCAGCTGGACAGACGCAGACGGTTGGAAAATTCCCCGGCAGAGATCGAAAAGGTCGCCAGAGAAAAATTCAAATTCGTCAAAAAAGGCGAGATCGTTATGAGTTATCCGAAGCAAAAAAACGTCCCCGGAAAAAATATGGAAAAAAAACCGAAAAAATCCGGAAAAACGCTTTAATTTTTAATAAAACGCAAATATATTATGCAATAGACAGATCTTTGATCTGAAAGAACCAAAATAGTGGACTTGCCGTCACAAAAAACAGGCGGTATAACAATTTAATATGTAGGGAGAAAAGATGAACAAAACAACAACGACTCTGCTGATGGCGGCGGGATTGGTATTCCTGGCCGGTTGTGCAACTGAAGTGATGGGCGAGCGGCGTTTCAAAGGTGATGTCCCCAAGGATGATCCTGAACAGAACCAGCAGGTCGTGCAGCGTCCTATGGAGAGTGTTCCCGAGCAGACTCCCGCTCCTGAGCAGACTCCCGCTCCCAGGCGTTTCAAACCGATGCAGGGTAATTTTTCCAACGACGGGATCGAAGATGAAACTCCCCGCCGCAAAGTCGCTTCCAAAGGCCGTAAACAGGTCGCCGAAGGCGGTGTTTATGTTGTCAAACCCGGTGATACTCTGGGCCGTATTGCCCGCCGTCACGGTGTCTCTGTCAAGGCTCTGCGCAGTGCCAACAACCGGACTGCCGCTCAGGATCGTTTTCTGCGTCCCGGAACCAAACTGGTGATCCCCGCCGGAAATTGTGCCAAAGCTGCCACCAAAGGCAAAGCTGCTCCCCGGACCGGTAAAAAGATCACCGGAAAACTCAATGCTGATGGCACCTATACGATCGTCAAAGGAGACAATATCCCCAAGATCGCCCGCAAGTTCGGTATCCGTGCCAAGGCTTTGCAGGCTGCCAACAATCTGAGTGATGAAGCCACCACCAGACTGCAGATCGGCCAGAAACTGGTGATCCCCACCGGTTCCGATGCCCGTTATACCCGGAAAAAGAATGTTGCCCAAAAAGCCGCTCCCAAGAAAGTTCAGACCCCTAAAGAGGCCACTCCCGCAATTCCTGCTTCAGATGAAGTTGCTGCACCGCCGCCGGCTCCTGTGGCTCCTGTGGCTCCCGCTGCTGATGGGGAAACTGCTGCTGTGCCGCCGGCTCCTGCTGCTCCTGCCGCTGACGGGGAAACTGCTGTCGTGCTGCCCCCTGCGGAAACTGCTTCTGCTGAATCCGCAACTCAGTTCGTTTCTGTTGCCGGATACAAAGATCTGGCTGAGTTTGCTGCCAAGCACAACACCACCATTGAAACGCTCTGCAAGCTCAATCCCCGGCTCAACCCCGGCGAACCCCTTGCTCCCAACGATATGCTTTACGTCCCTGTCAAGAAGTAAACATTTGTTGAATACAAAATGCTGCTGCACCTCTTTCCGGTGCAGCAGCATTTTTTTACCGACTGATTTTCAATCAATCATAATCAAAGTAATGATAAAGATATTTTGGCAGCTGTTTGGGAAACCAGACCTTGAAAGGAGCATAATTATTGCCCCGGCGTCCTGCAGATGCAAAGTCAATAAGAGTCCGTTTGTTGTACAGAATTTTATTCAGAAAATCTGCGGCTTCTTCTTCAACGGAACTTTCTGTCAGAACCAACGGTCCCCGCATAAGGGCCGTAAAGGGGGCATTCCCCGGAGCCGGTATTTCCCGGACTTTGGGATCGAATTTTAATATCAGCGTTTCATCACTGCTCCACTTGCGGCTGATAGTGAGGTAGGAGTCCTTCTGACTTTGGAGCAGACAGTCCTCATAATAAACTCCGGTACAATATTCCGGGACCCACAGGGAAATGGTGAATTTTTTACGGCTTTTGATCGTGATCCTGGCACAGTTGGAAACAGGATGATTGCCCCGGACTTTGACAATGGCTCCTGAGGGCAGTTCAATATTCATATTTTCATAAAGATTGAGCCGGATCCCGTTCTCTTCCAGCGGCGTTGCCGCCAACAGGGGGGCACACAAAATCCCTTCCGCAGCGGCAAAGTTCTGAAAGTCGATCCCCTTTTCCATTGAAAGGTATTCCTTTGAACACTCTTTTGTCAATGGTCCGGGAGCAAGATAGCTCCAGGTACATTCTTCCGGATCCCAGGCTCCCAGCAGGGCATTGTAAAGAGTCCGTTCCGCCCAGGTTGAAAGGGCAGGGGAAGGAAGGGCCCGTTGACAGGCTTCAAAAAATTTCAGACACGAGGCACTGACGGCACTGTTGCCGAAATTTCCGCCGCAGCAGGTGTCGGCGGTCTGAGAAAGAGTCCCACGGCACCAGTATGAACCGTCCCGGCTGACTCCTCCGCCCGTGCCTGTAAGGAAGAGTTCTTCTGCGGCGAGTCTGTCAAAGTAAAGCCGGCAGCGTTTCCGCCAGCGCGGCGAAAAATCAGCGTCAATGAGCGAAAGTTCTGCCAGCCCTTGAAAACAGGCATTGAGCCAGACCGCATTCCCGTTACCCAGTTCGCAGGGGGAAAGACCGGTTTTTAACCCATCAAGAACATTGTGTTGTTGAGAAAAGCCCATCGAAGCAATGTAACGGGCGAAATAAAGAAAACGGTACTGGCCGGAAATCCGCCAGACACCAACAGCGGCATCGATCATCGCTGAGGAATCCAATCCGCCCACCATACCGCAATGCAGAATGGATCTTTTTCCTTCCCCGACCTGGGTCATAAAGTGATCCATTATCTTGACACAGCATTCCAGGATCGCTTCATCTTTGCCCATAAAAGTATAGGCTTTGATCAAAGCATTGAGCACGCTGCGCCGTGAAGCCACATCCCAGTTCTGAAGCTGACGATCTTCCGGCCAGGCGGAAATACACCCGTTTTCATCCTGCAGAGCCAGCATATCTGCAACGGTTTTACGCAGTTTTACATCAAGCATACTGTCGGTGAGGAAGTGATTGGCGGTGATCCCGGCACCGACGACGGTTCCCCAGAGCAGGGTTTTTTCTCCGGATTCGGGACCTTTTTTTGTACGGAAAGGTTCAAGCAGAGTATCAAAGTCGGTTTTTACCAGACGGCAGGAACAAAAATATTCCAGTGCTTTTCCCAAAGGTCCAAGCAGTCTGAGTTTCCAGTTTTCACTGTTTTCCAATTTCTGTTCTCCTTTATCTCAATGGCTTTTATGCAGAAAAAATCCAACAAAACAACCCGCTTTGAGCCGTCTCTTATCTAATATACACGCAAAAAAGTTGAAATAATAGTGAATTTTCAAAAAAAAAGCCTTTTTCTCTTGCAGAATGGGGGAATCTTTGCTATATTATCACCTTGTAAAGGTGATAGATGAATAAAATAAACCCTAAGGAAAGATCATAAATGATGCATATTGGCGATTTACCCGCAGGAAATGCTCCGGCACCTTTGTGCAATCCCTGTTTTCCTGTCCGCTGGCAGCATTTTCTCTGGCGGAACTGGGGATTGGTCAAAGTGGAAAAATTGGCCGGGATCCTGAAGTGTTCCCCCGGGACGGTGCTCAAGGCCGCCGGGGATATGGGACTGCCCCTCTCTGTCAGGGTGAATGAAAAATGGGTTTCCAGAGGATATCTGACTTTGATCAGAAACAACTGGCATCTGCTTAACTATGAACAGATGCTTGAGCTTTTGGAATGGACTCCGGAAAAAATGGCTTATACTTTGAAAGAAGAGGACTTTTTCTGGATCAAACTGGGCAAGCTGAAGCCCGCCGCAGGCGTACTGCGTTATGTCCCTCTGACAGAAGAGGAACAAAAAGAAACTGCCCGGATAAAAGAGATCATCGGAGAATATCTGACTCCTGAGCAGCTTATCCGTTCCGAAGAGGCTTATCAATTTGCTGAGCTTTACCACGGACGGGGAAACGGGGAAAAAAAGAAAGCGGACGGTTTCAAGTTCAACTTCATCCACTCTTACGCTGCCAGTTGCGGCGATGTATTGGGAGAAGCTGATGTGCTGGATCCCGTCCCTGAAAATTTGATGGCTCAGTACAGCTCTATGGGGATCAACGGAGTTTGGTTCCACGCCATACTCTATCTTCTCTGCCCCATCCCCGGGGCGGAAAAGTTTTCAGCCGGATACGAAAAACGCCTTGAAAATCTGAAAAAGATCGTCCAACGCTGTAAAAAGTACGGCATCAAGATCTACCTTTATCTCAATGAACCCCGCACAATGCCGGAGGAATTCTATACATACAAACCCGATTGGCGGGGCAGAGAAGCCAGGGGGGCTGTGGCCAACTGCACCACAAAGACTCCTGAAATCCTTGAATATTTGGAACGATCCCTTGAAACGATCTTTACCGCCGTGCCTGATCTGGGGGGGATCCTGACCATTACAATGTCAGAAAATACCACCAATTGTCATACTGACGCTCAGGGTAATGAATGTCCCTGTTGTGGAAAATTCCCGCCTGAAAAGATCATTGCCGATATTAACGGTGCTATGGAACGGGGTATGCACAGAGCCGCTCCTGAAGCAGAAATGATCGCTTATGACTGGGCGTGGAGAAGAACTCCCCGGGACGTTACTTCTGAGGAATTCAAAAAGGCGGTTATGGAACTGCTCCCCAAAAATGAACATCTTTATGTGAATTGTGTTTCCGAATGGGGGAAAACAACTGAAGTGGGAGGCGTAAAAGGGATTTTACACGACTATTCCATCTCTCAGGTGGGCCCCAGTGAAGAAGCTCTGACCACCTGGCGCAATGCGGCAGAACTGGGGATCGGATGTGTGGCAAAGGTTCAGGTCAACAACTCCTGGGAGCTGGCCGCAGTTCCTTATATCCCTGTTCC
>JAZUPO010000298.1:0-2029 GCA_045605205.1 Victivallaceae bacterium | reverse complement strand
CAGGGCGAAATGTACAATATCCAGGCTGAATACGGCGGTCTGACCGGCGGCCCCAAGGGGCTGAAGTGGAAATACTTTGATCCTGCCAAAGCTCCCAAACAGGAGTTCTGGAAACCCTGGAGTCAGGATCGCCGCTACTGCCACGAAGAGCTTGACTGGATCGAAGAAGAATGGACCTTTGAAAACAACGAATCCAATTCCAACGGATTCAAAGGTCTTTCTGCCGCGATCTATGACAACTATTACGATGTCATCGTCAACGGTGCTCCCCGTGAGATCACCCTCGATCAGGTGCGCCGTCAGGTCTACGTTATGGAAGAAGCCCACCGGCAGAATCCTCTGGCCAAGAGTGTGCTCCCCTGAGAGATCACATCTTATCCTGACTGAAAGGGCGGCTTTCCTGCGAAACAGGAAGTCTGCCCTTTTTTTACTCTTTTCCCTTGAAAATAACACCCTTTTATGGTATATTTTACAAATACTTCAAATCAATATCTTATAAAAGGAACTTTCAGGTATGACAAAACTTGAACGGCTTGAAAAAATTGATCCGCAGCTGATCCGTATCCCCTGCGGCGACGGTAATATTCTGATTTCAAATACGCTGCAAGGCCGGATTATGGCCGAAATAAAGGGCGAACTTATCCACCGCTTTGAAGCGGATCTTGCCGAAAATCCCGATCCGGACAACTTCAATAATCTGGGCGGCAACTCCCTGTGGCCCGCTCCGGAAGGGGGCGACTTTGCTTTCAATTATCCCCCCAACGGGGATTGGTATGTGCAGTCCGGTATCAACAAATCTCAAACCGCTGTCATCGAAAAAGGTGAAGACTTCATCGTGATCGGCAAAGAATTTGAACTTCTCAACCGTAAAGGAAATACCCTCAAAGTGACTTTGCGCCGCCGGGTGATGTGTGCCGTTTCAGGTAAATACGGTGTGGAAGCTCTGCGCTATTGCACCTTTGAAACTTTGACCCTTGCGGAACCTTGTCCTCTGGATAAGGGCGTTATTTCTGCCTGGTCTCTTGAACAGCTCCCCGGTGCCGCCGGGATCACCGGTTTCGGCAGATGTGCCAAAGGGGCGGAATCCGGGATCAATACCGACTTTTACGGTGATCCCCTTGTGCGTATGAGTTTCAAAGGGGAATGGTTCCGCTTTGACCTGGGCGGTCCCAACCGGCTGCAAATCGGTATTTCTTCTGCTGCGGCACCTGAGTTTATCGGTTCTTTTGATCCGGCAAGAGGAATTGCCGTGCTGCGCTGGACCCCCTGCCGGAATGACGGAAAATATATCAATTTTGCAGACAACGACCAGAAAAACGGAGCTTTTTCTGCCGCTGACCAGTTCAGTATTTTCAACGGTTCAGAGGAACTGAATTTCCACGAACTGGAAACTCTTGCTCCTATGACTCTTGACGCATCAGGTGCTGTCACCGGCAGTGAACTTGAATCAGAAACTCTCATCCTCAAAGGCGAAAATCAAAAGCTCATTGAGATCCTGACCGGAGTCTTTAAGGTCCCGGCTGAATTTTTCTGCTGAACTTATGGAATTTTTTGACATTCACGCCCATATCTTTCCGCCTCACGTGGCGGAAAGAGTGATCGCCCAGCTTGAGGGATATTACGGCTTCAAGTGGGAAGGAACCGGCGTTTATGAGGATCTGATCGCTTCTATGGATGCTGCCGGTGTCCGCAGATGCAATATATTTTCCTGTGCCACCAAACCGGAACAGGTGGAAACCGCCAATACTTATCTTGCCTCGCTGCAGGAAAAGTATCCCGACCGGATCGTCTGTTTCGGTACGATGCACCCGGAGTATCACGATCCCGCCGCCGAGTTTGCCAGATTGAGAGCTCTGGGGTTGAAGGGATTGAAGATACATCCGGATTTTCAGAGATTCCACATTGATGACCCCAAGATGATCCGGATTTATGAACTTGCCGGGGACGATTTGCCTTTGCTGTTTCACGTGGGGGATCCTTATCAGGATTACTCCGCCCCCAAACGTCTGGGAAAAGTCCTTGATATGAT
>JAZUPO010000297.1:0-2982 GCA_045605205.1 Victivallaceae bacterium | reverse complement strand
ACCCGATACCTGGCAGCGTGAGCAGCAGCGACAGCAGGCAGTTTTCCGCAGGCGGTCTGTTCATCGGAACACCCTTCGCCTGTAATAAGCAGTTGGGCATTTTCCAAAGCCCGGTCGAGCCCGGTACGGCTGATCACCAATTCTGCTCCCGATGTGATCTTGGCATTGAGCATTGTCCGCAGCATAAATCCGACACCTCCTGCGGCACCGCTTCCGGGGAGCTCCGGATCACCGCCGCAAAGCCCGGCCCAGTGACGCAAATTTTCCTCAAGTTCTGCCACCATAGCAGGAGTTGCCCCCTTTTGCGGACCGAACACAGCAGCAGCCCCCCGGGGGCCCAAAAGAGGATTTGTCACATCACAGGCAACTTGAATGGAACACTCTTTCAAACGGGGATCAAGTTTTTCAAGAGAAATGCGGGCAACACTTTTCAGGGCACCGCCGCCGATACGGGGGGGAAGTTTTTTCCCTGAACAGTCAAAAAATTCAGCACCGAGAGCCTGAAGCATACCGGCACCGCCATCCACAGTGGCAGAACCGCCGATCCCCAGCACAAATTCCCTTCTTCCCTGATCCAGAAGATACTTCATCACCTCGCCGCTGCCGTAAGTGGTACTTTTCAGCGGATCAAGTTCTTCTCTTTTAAGGAGTTCTATTCCTGAAGCTGCTGCAAGTTCCATAACGGCACTCCTGCCGTCCCCGACGATACCGCAACAACAAGTTATCTGTCGCATCAAAGGATCAGAAGCCCGGAGCTGCAACAGAGAGCCTCCGGTGGATTTGACGAGAGCTTCACAGGTTCCCTCCCCCCCGTCAGCCAGGGGAAAAGTGAGAACTTCATCCTGATCGCGTCGGGAAAGCCAACCTGATTTCAACGCTTCACACACCTCAGGAGAACGCAAAGCCCCCTTGAATGAATCTGGAGCAATAATGATTTTCATTGGTTCAGCACCTTGATTTTTTTATGTTTTCCGGTGTAATTTATCACCAAAGTTTGTTGATTTCAAGAGAATAATTTGAAAAAATCGCAAAGAGGGTGTATATTATGTAACTATACTTGAACCCCTAATCAGGAGATTAAACAAATGTACAATGCTTCCGACCTCAAAAAAGGCCTCAAGATTGAAATTGACGGCGCCCCCTGGATCATCACTGAATTTGATTTCTGCAAACCCGGCAAGGGCACCGCTCTCTACCGCTGCAAGATGAAAAATATGATCTCCGGTGCCGGTATGGAAAAAACCTACCGTCCCACCGATAAAATCGAAAAACCCAACCTCGAAGAACGGGAAATGATCTACGGCTACTTCGACGGTGACAAATACGTTTTCAGCGATCCCAACACCTACGATGAATTCCCCGTTTCCGAAGAAACTCTGGGCGACAGCAAATTCTTCCTCATCGAGGAAAGCGTCTGCAACTTCATCCTTTTCAACGGCGAGCCCATTGAAATCACTCTGCCCACATTCATCGAAAAAGAGATCACCGAAACTGAACCCGGTGCCCGCGGCGATACCGCCACCAACGTGATGAAACCCGCCAAGATCGACAACGGTTACGAGCTCCAAGTACCCCTTTTCATCAACCAGGGCGACGTGGTCAAGATCGACACCCGTACCGGCACCTATGCCGAACGTGTCAGCAAAGCCTGATCTTATGAAGCGTCTTTCCATTCTCGCGCAGCGGTCGGATTTTCTCCGTGCCGTGCGCGAGTTTTTTTATGCCAGCGGCTTTATTGAAGTCGAAACCCCGGTCAAGATCCACGCTCCTGCCCCCGAGGAGTACATTGAATCAGTCCGTTCAGAAAGAGACTTTTTGCGTACTTCACCTGAACTTGCAATGAAGGTACTTCTTTCGCAAGGGTGCGAAAAAATCTTCCAGATCGGCAGCTGTTTCCGTGCCAACGAACACGGCCGCAAGCACCTTGAAGAATTCACGATGCTGGAGTTTTACGCCGTCAACTGGGATTACCGCCGTCTGGCAGAATTTACTGCGGCAATGCTCAATGCCGCCGCCGGAAATAATCCGGTATTTTCCTCTCACGACTTCATTACTGTTGATGAAGCGTTCCGCCGTTATGCCGGAGTTTCCGCTTTTGAAGCAGACAAAGATGATACCTTTGACGAACTGATGGTCACAAAAGTCGAACCGAATCTGGGACTGGAAGGTTTGACGTTCCTGATGGATTATCCCGCCAGCCGGGCTTCTCTTTCCCGTCTTTCGCCCCGGAACCCCAAAGTGGCGGAGCGGTGGGAACTCTACCGGAACGGTCTTGAGCTTGCCAATGCTTTCGGAGAACTGACCGACGGCGTTGAACAGCGGAAACGTTTTGATGCCGCCAATAAATTCCGTGCCGCCAACAATATGCACGCCTACCCGGAACCGGTGGAGTTCTACGCCGCGTTGGATCGGGGATTGCCTGAAAGTTCCGGATGTGCCATCGGTGTTGACAGACTCCTGATGCTTCTTTGCAATGCTGACGATATCAGAGACGTGAGAGCCTGAAAATCATATCGAAAAGCTCCTCACCGGCAAGAGAATAAAACTTTTTTTAAAGAGCCTTTCCTTCCTTCCTCAAACCTTTGCAGTGCAGAAAAAAAAGTCGGTTCTAAAGTTAAAAATTTTTTTTTCAAATCCCCTTGATTTTTTATTCAAGAGAGGTTATATTTTTCCCGACATCTGAAAAAGTGCTTGAACAGCTTTTTTTTTCAGAATTTCACAGCAAAAATGAAGTTTTTAACTTTGGTACAAAAAGGATGTCATTATGGGCAAAACAAGTTGTGAATTTCAATACCGCAAGCAGCAGCTTTCTTTATCAAGCAAAACTTGTCAAATATGTATTAATGTTTTGCGAAAAATTGCCTCTTTCCTTAATATTTGCCTTTGCAATTCTGCCAAATGCGGGATTGTCGGTTTTGCAAATGCAAAAACGGCAATCCACCAAAAGTTTTTGGCAAGGATGGATGGGGTCCGGGGAAGGAA
>JAZUPO010000296.1:0-8709 GCA_045605205.1 Victivallaceae bacterium | reverse complement strand
TTTGAAGTTTGATCAGCACTGCTGCTCATCAGGAGCAAGCCCCTGAAAGACGCAACATTTCTTAATATATCACACTTCAAAGCGTTTGTCAAATCGATTTTCAAAGTTTTTTCAAACTTTTCTATCAGCCTCATCACTTTTATTTGAGCGTTGAGGTTAAGCTCCAGTGACGATTTTCTAATATACACCGCATTTTTTCAAAATACAAGCTCAAATTTAAATAATTTTGCATTTTTATCACACATCCCTGACCAAAGGGTTAATGTATGCGATCCAGTGACAGACTTCCCTTTTTTTCCACTAACTTGAAACCACAATCGGCAGGCTGCGGCATCTTTATGCGGGAAAACTGCCTTATTGCAAAGTTCTTCGGCAGCCCAAACGCAACCGGAAATTACTTGCCTTCAGTCAGGCGGAAAAGATATTGACCGTATTCGGTTTTAAGCATATCCTGCACGGAATCTCTCACCTGTTGTGCGGTCATCCATTTATTTTCAAAGGCGATCTCCTGCAGACAGGCGACCTGAAGGCCCTGACGGCTTTCAATGGTATGGATGAAATTGGCCGCTTCAAGCATACTTTCGTGGGTCCCCGTGTCCAGCCAGGCGTAGCCGCGGCCCAAAGTTTCCACGTGGAGCTTGCCCCGTTTGAGGTATTCGTTGTTGACGGCGGTGATTTCCAGTTCGCCCCGGGCGGACGGCTTGATATTTTCGGCGATGCTGACCACGTCATTGTCATAGAAATACAATCCCGTCACAGCATAATTGGATTTGGGGTTGGCGGGTTTTTCTTCAATGGAAACAGCGTTCCCGTTTTCGTCGAATTCCACAACTCCAAAACGTTCAGGGTCACAGACATAGTAGCCGAAAACTGTGGCTCCTTCTTTTCTGTTGGCGGCGTTGCGGGCCAGACGTGACAGATGGGCTCCGTAAAAGATATTATCCCCCAGCACCAGGGCAACGGAATCTTTGCCGATGAATTCTTTACCGATCAGAAATGCCTGTGCCAGACCTTCAGGTTTGGGCTGTACAGCGTAGGTGAACTCGACTCCAAACTGGGAACCGTCCCCAAGCAGACGTTGAAAAGAAGCCTGATCTTCCGGCGTGGTGATGATGAGGATCTCACGGATCCCGGCCAGCATCAGCACGGAAATGGGATAATAAACCATCGGCTTGTCATACACAGCCAGAAGCTGCTTTGAAACCCCTTTGGTAATGGGATGCAGCCGGGTTCCGGCACCGCCGGCAAGTACAATACCTTTCATAAATACCTTATTCTCCTGTTCCAAGACGTTCCATCTTGTATTCACCGCTCAAAACCCGGGCACACCAGTCATCTTTGTGTTCAAGATACCACATAACGGTTTTACGGATACCGCTCTCAAAGGTTTCCTGAGGTTTCCACCCCAATTCCCGGCCGATCTTGTCGGCATCGATGGCGTAACGCATATCGTGACCGGGACGATCCTTCACATAGACGATCTGTTCGGCGTAGGAACGTCCGTCCTCACGGGGGCGGAGTTCGTTGAGCAATTCGCAGATCTTATGGACGACTTCGATATTTTTCTTTTCGTTGTGTCCGCCGATATTGTAAGTTTCTCCGGGGACACCCTGAGTTGCCACCAGATAAAGGGCTCTGGCGTGGTCATCCACATAGAGCCAGTCCCGTATCTGCAATCCCTGACCGTAGACAGGCAGTTCCTTGCCTTCAAGGGCGTGCAGAATGACCAGGGGAATCAGTTTCTCGGGGAAATGATAGGGACCGTAGTTGTTGGAACAGTTGGTCACCAGCGTGGGCAGCCCGAAAGTCCGTTTCCACGCCCGCACCAGATGATCGCTGGAAGCCTTGGAGGCGGAATAAGGAGAACTGGGAGCATAAGGAGTGGTTTCACGGAAGAAATCCTCCGGTCCTTCAAGGTCGCCGTAAACCTCATCCGTAGAAATATGGTGGAATCTGAAAGCACTTTTTTCTGCATCATCAAGGGTGTTGAAATAGTTGCGGGCAGCTTCAAGAAGGGTATAGGTCCCCACTACATTTGTCCGGATGAATTCTCCGGGACCGTCAATGGAACGGTCAACGTGGCTTTCAGCGGCAAGATGCATCACGTGAGTCGGGCGGAAATCCGCAAAGATCCGGTCAAGAGCCGACCTGTCGCAGATATCTGCTTTTTCAAAACGGTAACACCCGGAATCAGCCACTTCTGCGAGAGATTCCAAATTTCCGGCGTAGGTCAGTTTGTCAACGACACAAACCATATCATTGGTATTGCGGATAATGTTGCGGACGACCGCTGAGCCGATAAAACCGGCTCCGCCGGTGACGATGATTTTATATTGTTTCATTATTCCACCTGATGGAGTGCGGAAAATAAGGTTCCGACAACTGTATTGCACAAGTTCCGATCTCTTAAATATATTCTTTATTCACTTAATATATCCCTGTATCTTTGAAAATACAAGTTTTTACAGAAACATTCCCGTTTTCTTTGCTCTGCTTCACATCTTTCCCAGTCCCGGAAGAGTCTTGAAAGATGTTACCGGCACCCAGCCTTCGCGGCCATTGACCCTGATCCGGGCAAATCCGGAGTTGTCATATTGGATAAGTTCCCCTTCACTGCCCCCTGTCAAAACCGCTTCAGCAGCTTCCTGTTCCCGGCCCGGCAGCGTATGCAGCGGCACAGAAGCGGCCGTAATGATCAGCCGCCGGGGAGAAAAGGTACTCCGTTTCTGAGCAAAACAGCTGATAAAACAAAGCAGGCAAAAGCACACAAGAAAAGAAATGACTGTGTAAAAAACGCCTCCGGAAAGTTTCCTTCTGAAACTCCATACCAGCCAGAGGATCCCCCAGAAAAAGGTTCCGAGCAAAAAGAAGTGATCGTAACGGATCTGATCGCGTATTTCACGCAGAGCCCCGCTCAAATCCTCACTCCCGGCCGTATTCTGAAACAGCCGGGCGTTGACAAGGTGCAGATTGGCCCGTATCTCACCGTCCCAGGGTTTGAGCAATGCGGCAAGGGTCAGGGCCCAGCGGGCCTCGGGAAGATTGTTCTGACGGTAACAGGCGTTGCCGTAGTTGTAAAGCATATCCGGTCTGTATCCGGAGGGTGTCCGGGCCTCTTTCCAGTAATCTGCTGCGGCTCCGGCAAAGTCTCCTTTATTGAATTTGTCATTGAGTCCGGCAGCTCCGGCACTGCAGATAATTCCCAGCATCACCGCGGCACAGGAAAGTTTTTTCAACAGTTTCAACAGCTCTTTTTTTCCTGCGGGAGTCAATTCCGGAATTTCCTCCCTGCCGTCAGGACGGAATTCGGCCAGGTCAAGCCGGGAAAAATAAGTACGCAGCTCCGGAGACTCCATTACGGAGGCAAGTTCTCCTGCGGAAGCTCCCGCTGAAAGTCCCGTTCCCTCCCCCAGCAAAGGCACGAGACGGCGGCGTATTTCAGGTGTCATTCCCTCTTTTTCCAGCCCGTGTCTCAGGGCCCGGATCTCCCGGGCGAGGAGCTTTTTCTTCCGGAGTTCCGGAGAACGTTCCAGTTTCTCTTTACGGCGGAAAAGAAGTTCTATCCCAAGTGCCGCAACCGGACACACCACTGCGAAAAAGCAGATCAGCCACAGAGAATTGGCAATAAGGGGCACTTTGACCACGCTGCCGGGAGCACTTTTCTGGTAAAAAAGGGACTCTTCCTGAGGAACGGGAACCTGGGGCGGATTTTTTACAGGAGCGGCAAAATTCTTTTGTACCGGAGCCGGAGTTGGCACAGTGCCTTTGGCAATCAGAGTTTTGAATTCAAGAGCCGTGCTCTGCCATTGGCCCTTTTCCGGATCAAACGTACAGGGCAGAAGTTTGATGATCCGTTCCCCCGGGTCAAGAGGGATCATCGCATATCTGGCCGTTACGATCCCGGGCTTTTTACTCACTTCAGGGGGATAGACCCGGAATCCCGGGAAATCTGCCCGGGGAGCGTGAAAATCCTCAGCAGCCCCCCGCCCTTTGAAACTCAAGGTCAATTCACACACCTCCCCCTGACGGAGCGAAGTGCCGGAAAGAACTCCCGACACCTGCCACTGCCCCACAAGAGAAGTGCTGCTCCCCCCCGCAGGCAGAGGAGGCAGCGGACGGATATCCGCAGCGGGAGCTTTGCGGAACTCCACCGTGTAATTTTCCACCCGGGAAGAAGAAGCGAAAAAACCGCCCATTCCGCCGAAGAAATCATCAAAAGGATCCTCCCTTTGAGCTGAACGCTGAACGATCCCGACCCGGATGGAAACCCCCGGATCAAAAGTGCCCGGTTTCAGCACCCGGCAGAGGGCGGTGAAACGGTAACGGATAAAGGTATTGTTGTTTTCCACCACCTGCTGAGGTTCTTCCGGACGGAACCGGACTTTACCGCCCCGGACATCCCAGGTGGTAAAAAGAGCGTTTCCAACGTTGCTGAACTGGGGATAATAAGAGAGCCGCACCTGATTGCTGAAACGTTCATCCACCAGCAAATCACATTGGATCGTCATTTCTTCACCGGCATAGATTTTCCGGTTGCGGGGCAGAATGGTGACGGTGCCTTTGATCACATCAGAAAGTTTATAGCTTTTCCCCCCTTCGGCGACCGGATCGGGCCGGGGAAGGACACGCACTTTCAGGATTTTGGTCAGAGCGGCGGCATTGCCGGCATAGACCTTGAAGGGGGGGATCGTGTACTCTCCCTCTTTTTCGGGGGCAAGATACAAAGTTTTCATAAAAGAGGCTTTGCCGTTGATGTAACGGCTGGAGCTTGACTGGATATTTTTTGCCCATTGGGCACCGGAGACGGAGGGATAGTCGATCTTGTCGATCTGCTTGTCCGAATGGAGCACCAGCTGGATGTATTCACCCAGACGCACGGTACTTCTGCGAAGTTCCAGAGCGGCCTCAAAGTCAGCTGCCGGAGCTCTCAGAAAAAAACAGAGTGTTATCAGGAGCAGAATATATTTCACTGTGTTCATCTTGTCCTCACCAATCCTTTTCGACTTTTACTCTACGCATATTCCGGCGTTGCTTCATTGCTTCGCGGAGTTTTTTATCCTCTTCGCCCATCAATTCCAGAAGTTGTTCGGCACTTTCTTTGCCGTTGAGCTGCTGTTTCTGCTGCTCAGGAGTTCCGGAAGCAGGCTGTTTTTGAGGTTGCTGCTTTTCTTCTTTTTTGCCGGGATCCTTTTCTTTTCCGGAAGAAGGGGACTCTTTTCCTGCGAGAGCCTGAACCGCATTTTTCAAATGTTCCTCTGCCCTGCGGTCCTGTTTATCGGCCTTGGCCTGAGAAGCCTTTTTCAGTTCATCTGCGGCTTTGCGGGCGGAATCGGACAGCTCTTTTTGTTCCATTTGCTGAGCCTGCTGCTGAAGTTTCTCACTTTCGCGGCGTGCCTGATCGATCTCTTGCTGCTGTTCCCTGCGTTGTTGAGGGGAGGAGGGGGCAGATTGATTTTTCTGCTGAGCCTGCCGGGTTTTATTCTGAGCTTGCTGCTGCTGTTTTTTCAGTTCTTCGATTCTTTTTTTCAATTCCTGAATGGCCTTTCTTTCCCGGTCGAGGCGAGTCAGGTTGGCACTGAGGGGAGCGGGCAGCTGCCGGGAGTTTGTAACGGAACGGCCATAGAGTTCCTCGGCGGCCCCGGCAAGTTTTTCGGCATTTTCCAGAGTTTGGAGTGCCTGATCCAATTGTTGAGCAGCCAGCTGTTTTCTGGAATTGTCAAAGGTTTGGCGGCACTCCTGATGACGTCCGGCCCCCAGATTGTGAAAACTTCTGACCGCCACCGGAGAATCTACGGGGACTTTGGCAAGGAGTTTGCTGTAAAGTTCGCGGTAACGGGGATCCTTTTCTTTTTGAAGTTTCAGTGCCAGATTGTACAAAGCTTCAGGTTCTTCAGGTTCCGGAATGGCAGGAGGAGTTTGAGCAGAAGGACCATTCTTTTCCGGGGGAGTTCCCGCTCCCGAAACCAGAAAACAGAGCAGAAGCAGAAAAGTATTTTTCCGCAGATTTCCTCTTTCAGACAGAAGCAGAAAGATCACCAGTACCGCCAAGGCTCCCCCGAAAAATTTTGTAAACTCTTCCACCGGGATCTGCCGTTTGACCTGAGTGTGTCCGGCGGGATTCAGATTGGCGATGGCGGATCCCAGCTGGGCAAGGCCCGGATCGGTCACAGTTGTACGCACATAAATGCCTCCCGTTTCCTGAGCCAGACGGCTGAGGATCTTTTCATTGAGTTTTGAGGTGACGATCTTGCCGGAACTGTCTCTTACCAGGGCACTTTTTCCTTCCTGCACGGGAATGACGGCACCGTTGACAGGATCGCCGAATCCCACTGCAAAAACAGGGATCTTTTTCTTTTTAAGTTCTGCGGCGGCGGCGAGGGTATTGCCCTGCACCTCTTCACCGTCAGTCAGAAGTATGATGGCACGGTTACTGCTTTCGGAACCGGCGAAAGCCTTTTCAGCGACCCGGAGAGCTTTTTCAAGGTTGGTTCCCCCTGCGGGCACAGTTTCTGTAGAAAGTTCGTCCACATACTCTTTGAAAGTCACCGGATCAGAGGTCAAAGGACAACTCAAATAAGCATTTCCGGCAAAGGCCGCCAGACCTAAACGGTCCCCTTTGGCCCGTTCTGCCAGTTGGTGCATAATAAAGCGTGCGTGCCTCAGCCGCGACGGAGCGATATCGGTACTGTTCATACTCCGGGAAACATCACACAGGATCAGCAGATCCCGGCCTTTGGGTTCAAAAGGCAGCAGCCGGGAATAGATGTAAGGTTTGGCAGCTCCGACGATCAGAAACACCGCCGCCCCCATCAGAAGCAGCAGCCGCCAGAAACGGCGTACCGGTGAAAGGTGCACAGCACTTTCGGTGCCTGGGGCACTGCCTGAAAGTTTGCTCAATATGTTTTTCCTTTTCCGGTTTCCCACGGCCGCCAGAAGCGGCATCAGCAGCAAAGGGATAATAAGCAAGTAGAGCCATTCCGGTTCAGCAAATTTCATAAACTCCTCCTGATATGCGGTTCTTCATCTTAAGAATATAGTCTTAAAGTTGAAAAAATCAAGTTTTTTTCAGGAATTTACCCGGAAAAAAGGGGCTGCTGCTCACCCTTTGATAAGGTTTGGCAACAGCCCCTTGGAAATTACGGTGCAAAAAGCACAGCGTGATGTTTATTACATCATACCGCCCATTCCACCCATTCCTCCCATACCGCCGGCGGGCATAGCAGGTTCTTTTTCTTCCTTGATGTCGGTGATCAGGCACTCAGTGGTGAGCATCAGACTGGCGACGGAGGAAGCATTCTGCAGAGCAGTACGGACCACCTTGGCGGGGTCGATGATACCGGCCTTGACCATATCGGTGTAGGTACCACTTGCACAGTCGAAACCTTCGTTGCCGGAAGCGGCTTTCACCTTTTCGACGACGACGCTGCCTTCATAACCGCCGTTGGTGGCGATCTGACGCAGAGGTTCTTCAATGGCACGGGCGATGATAGCAACACCGATGGCCTGGTCGCCGGTCAGCTGCAAGCCGGACAGCTTGGCAGCAGCACGGATGAGAGCGGTACCGCCGCCGGGGACGATACCTTCGTCAACAGCAGCACGGGTGGCGTGCAGAGCATCATCCACGCGGTCTTTCTTTTCTTTCATTTCGGTTTCAGTAGCGGCACCAACGCTGATGACGGCAACACCGCCGGCCAGCTTGGCGAGACGTTCCTGAAGTTTTTCACGATCGTAGTCGCTGGAAGTTTCAGCGATCTCACGACGGATCTGAGCAACACGGCCCATAATGGCTTCGGTGGTACCGTTGCCTTCGACGATGGTGGTGTTTTCTTTGGTCACGGTGACGCGTTTGGCTTTACCGAGCTGTTCGATGGTGACATTTTCCAGCTTGATACCCAGATCTTCGGTGATGCAGGTACCGCCGGTCAGGATGGCGATATCCTGGAGCATAGCTTTGCGGCGGTCGCCGAAACCGGGAGCCTTGACGGCACAGATGTTCAGGATGCCACGCATCTTGTTGACCACCAGAGTAGCAAGGGCTTCGCCTTCAACATCTTCAGCGATGATGAGGAGGGGCTTGGATTCCTTGGCGACGGACTGCAGCAAAGGCAGCAGGTCGTTGAGGTTGCTGATTTTCTTTTCGTGGATCAGCAGATAGCAGTCATCCAGAGCAGCTTCCATTGTTTCGGGATTGGTGACGAAATAGGGAGAAAGATATCCCTTGTCGAACTGCATACCTTCCACCACGTCGAGAGTGGTTTCCAGAGTTTTGGCTTCTTCGACGGTGATGGTGCCGTCCTGGCCGACCTTTTCCATAGCTTCAGCGATGATGTTGCCGATGGTGGCATCGCTGTTGGCGGAAATGGTGGCGACCTGAGCGACTTTGTCGCTGACGCCGACGCTGATGGCGGCCAGTTCTTTGACCACGACTTCAACGGCCTTTTCGATACCGCGTTTCAGTTCCATAGGATTGGAACCGGCGGTAACGTTCTTAAGACCTTCGCGATAGATGGCTTCGGCCAGCACGGTAGCGGTGGTGGTACCGTCACCGGCGATATCATTGGTTTTGCTGGCGACTACTTTCACCATCTGGGCCCCCATATTGGCATAGGGGCACTGGAGTTCGATTTCCTTGGCGACGCTGACGCCGTCTTTGGTGATCTGGAAGTCGGATCGTAGCCATGTCGTTCTGTGAGCCAAGGAGTTGTCACC
>JAZUPO010000295.1:0-6905 GCA_045605205.1 Victivallaceae bacterium | reverse complement strand
ATTGCCGGGTTTGAAGTAAGTCCCCCTCCCCTTCTCTTTGCTGATATCGGGATATTTCATATACAAATAAGCCATACCTCTGCGGGCAGTTCCGTAAGAGATGCCGAATTTCCGCATCAAAGTACGCAAGGAAGGCATCCGTTGACCGGCGGCATAAGCTCCGGCCAACAGCTGATCCTCAAGATACTTGATCATTGTAAATGCTTTATCGGGTCTTCTCATCACTTTCCCTGTGTTTTCAGAGAGTATTATATCAAAAACAACACCGATTGTCAAGTTTTTTCTTACAAGCGGCATCAACTTTCAAAGAAAAAGTGAGCCAAATCGATCCTTTTATTTTATTTTATTTCCGGCACTCTTTTTCAATGGCAGGAAGGGGATAAAGATCATCCCTGCGTTCTCTGATGTAAAGACTGCGGCCCTCACCTTTTGAGTCAACTGAAAGGTGTTTGGTACGGATCCTGCGTGAAAGATTTATATCAGCACAGGCGTATCCGCCGTTTTCAGAAGTATGAGCGATCAAAGCTCCCTGATTGTCAAAGATCCGTGCCGACAGAAGTCCGTCGTATGAAGGACAGTAGGGAGAAAAGGCCGCAGCCATTCCCTGTTCAGAAGCTCTGCCGCCCCAGATGCAGTCCCGGTGTTCAGGAATACCGTCACCGGCAATGGGAACCAGCATCAATTCGGCACCGTTGAGGCGGAGCATACGGGCATTTTCACCGAACCAGTTATCCCAGCAAATAGAAAATCCTACTTTCCCGAAATCCAGATCAAAGACCTGATGCGTGTTGCCGGGAATAACACCATTGGCACTTTCGCCCCAGGTGAGATTGACCTTGTGATAGACCCCCACAATGGAACCGTCACGGCCGATCATCGCAGCGGAATTATGACGCACCCCGTCGCAGATCTCCCTGATACCGACGGCAATATAACAGTTGAGACGTTTTGCCCATTCAGCAAGGAAATCGGTGGTCGGTCCGGGGATGGTTTCAAGCTGTTCTTCAAAGGGCAGATAAAGCCCCATAACAGGCATAATTTCAGTAAAGAGGATCAAGTCAGGCTTTTCGACTTCTCTTTCAATGCGTTCCAGAAGACCATTCACCCGTTTCAGGCGGTCGGCCCGGGTCTTTTCAGCTTCGTGGTAACTGATACAGGTGGTAACGATCCGGGCGATCCGGTCAGGAGTGGGCTCCCAGGAAGCTATGGACACATTAAAGAACCCGACCTTGCCGACGCCCCATTTGAAATGGGGTTTGAGCACAATGGACTGAACATCCTCATCCCGTTCATACTCTCCGTAAAAAGAAAGAGTCCCGTCGGGATTTTCCACAGGTTCAAGATAATCTTCACTAAAAAATTTGCCGTCACTCTGTTTGAAACAGGCCAGCACACCGACTTTGTTACCCCAGGAAACAGCTGCATCACTGTCTACACGGATGGCACATCCTTTGCCTTCAGGAAAAGGAAATTCCTTTTCCCACATTCCGAATCCGCGCCAATCCTTCAACTCGATACAGCACTTTTCCCCTTCCCGTGAAAAAACAGGGGCCACTTTCACTGCCGGAGCATAAGATTTCCAGTCCATAATACAAAGTCCTTGATGTTATAATCCACTTAATTTGAATATACCTGTTATTAATATAAGTCCCCGAATCTGCTTTTGCAAGGGGATAAAATTACTTTTGGCTCACTTTAGCTCACTTTGAAAAAAATTTTTTTACAGCATCTCCCCGGAAACACTCCCTAACATACTGTATTATCTTGATTTACAATTCTCCGGAAAGGGATCTGGCAAATATTTCAGATACAAAAAAAAAGGCTTTGCGTCCCTCTCCCCTTGCAGGGAATGTTCCGCAAAGCCTTTTCTCTCTTATTCCGGCATCAGAGCTGGACTTTTGTCAGATTTTTGCCGTCGTGATAATGCAGATTGAGACGGGATTCCTTCATAAGGTCATCCCGTTTTTTACCGCGAAGCGTGATCACCTTGTCTTGAGTAATGATCTCTCTGACAAATCCCATAAAGAAAGAGGATTCAAAAAGGAACTGTTCTCTGGGGATCTGTACCTCAGCACACCAGCCGGTTGGACTTTCACGACATTCAATGACAGCGTTGTCTCCCATAGCTCCCTTACGCCTGGTGAAATGAACAGGCTCCATTACTTTACGCATACCAGAGGCATCGCAAAGGAGCAAAAAGACCGATTCATTATCATCGGTATCTGTTTGAAAATCCATATACACAGTGACTTTATCATCATCAGCTTCAACTTTCCAGGAAACCCCGTTGACCTCTGTCACCTGACCGGGATAAACCACTTCATCATTTTTCTCAATAAAAGACTTAAGATTTCCCCCTGCCTGAAGGATTTTTTCAGCTTCAGCCATATCAGCGGCGAGCAGTTCTTCCAAACAGTTGGCACGCCAGAGAAGTTTCTCAGGGAAAAACTTGTAAACCTCCGCTTCTGAATGATATCCGAGCCGTACATCTTCTTTGCAGATCTCTGCCAGACGGCGGCTGCCCCGGATCTCCTCAAGGATGATTTTTTTCATCCCTTCCAGCAGTTTCATCCCTTCTGAACTTCCCCCGGCAAGAGCACTCCGCATCGTGTAAAATTTAAGGATATTGTGCCCTGAACGGTACATAATATCCAAAGCCTCAGCCAAGGTAAATTCCAGTTCGTGCCCTTTGACAGAAGCCTTTTGCAGCTCTTCAAGGCCTTTGTGCCACAAATTTGAGATCCGCCGGGTCAATTCGGTCAGCTCAAAAAGGTCAAAGTGTTTCATACATTCGCCGCAGTTATCCCCGGAAGGAAAGTTGTCCGGTTTCCAGGAACGGGTCAGCGGAGTCAACTGCTGTTTCAGATACAAAGGCCACACTGGACCGTCGTGCATAGGCCCGTAATACTGGAACTGGATATCCAGAGGATAGTTGCTGTATCCGTCGGCAAAATATTTCCAGGCATTGAGCACTGCGGGATAATCCTTTCCCCAGGCGGGGGCGGCCAGACTCTTGAGGAAATCCTCTTCCGAACCGGCAAAGTCCTCGTAAGCCAATTTCCCTGCCGCCTCATTCATCACGCCGGGATAGTTGCCGAAATACCAGCACTGGATAACGTGCTTGACTCCCAGTGCGTGCATTTTTTTATATTTGCGGTACACAAGACCGGGAGCCGGGATATAAGGAACTGTGGCACATTCGTGGGAACACGCCACCTGCAATTTGGCAGCAATATCGCAATGGCCCTTGGCTGCCTGAGCAATAATATTGAAACGGTCCGAGGGGCCCACTTCAGAGAGCCAGTAGTCTCCGCCGTTACGGACTTTGCCTAACTGATATTTATTCACTCCGGACTCGAAGTTAAAGGCAAGAGCAATATCCCCGTTGAGTTCCGAAGGCATCTGGGTGATCCAGTTGCCAACCTGATCCACATAAGGCATATAAAGCCAGGAAATCAGATCCGCATCGGGATTGGCTTCTTTCATTCCCCGGTACATCGGTTCAAGAACCATTGACAGGATCTTGCCGATAGAGTGTTCACACCGTTTTGCACAGGGGATCTCACCGTTGCCGTGGCTTTTGATGGTGCTGAGGCAGGAAGTCATCCGTTCGCCGTGAGAAATGGTGATCATACCGCCCAGATGAGGAACGGATTTGAAAAGAGAATTGGTGCACTCATAAAGATACTGCTGAGCCATTGGTGAATTGGGGCAGAAACTGTTGGCTTCAAAACCGGCCTGTTCCTTTGTCCAGCCGGGACCTTTGAGACATTCGCATCCTTCAGGCAGGGGATTGTAGTGTACAGAGTGTTCATTCCAGTAGATAGGTTCGATGCAAAAGGCAAAGATCTTGATACCATATCTGCGGCAGCGGTTCACAGTGTCGCACAGTTTGGCAATGCGTTGAGCGGCTTCAGGGATCGCCGGACGGATCGTTGTGGTGCAGATCTCTCTGAAAACAACTGTCAGAAACAGGCCATTGACCCCTTCGTGAGCCAGACGGCTCAGGTATTCATCAGGATAATAGTCAATATCGTTCATTAATTCGTCGATATTGAAAGGGGGCCGTTTGATGGGGCCGAAAAAACAGCGTGAAATACGGTTTTTCAGCCAGGGAGTTCTTTCAAATGAGCCTTTTTTCAAAAAAGGAGCTCCGGCAATAAGATCCCGCAGATAATAGAGACCGCGGCGGACACCTTCGGTATCGGAACTTTCAAGGGTGACAGTTTCATCAGTGACCGTCAATGTATAGCTTTCAAACTTTTTCCCTTCTGTTTTTTTCACAGTCACTTTAACGGGACCTGCTGCCAAAGCGGCCTCCTCAAGGAAACGGTTGAAATCGAAACAGGCCGTTTCCAGCAATTTTTCAGGATCGGGGAATTCAAAGTGCAAAGTCATTCCGGCAGAAACATCCAATTCATCAGCAGCGGCTTTTCTTTTTTCATCCCAGTGAGGGATAAAAGGTTCGTGAGAAGCAAGCAGAGCGACAAAGGGCGGCTGTCCCTTGGGAAAATCCGGCATAGCGGGCAAATTCATAAAAAAATATCTCCTTTTTTACGGTATCTTGTTTATTCCAACAAATTCTTTGCTGTAATATACTGCCTGTATGATAAAAAAACAAGTTTTTTTCTTACCAAAGACGACAGATATCAGCCAAATAAGCTCTCTGGAACTTTCCCTTGCAGCAGAAAAGTATACTTGCTGAATCTGCAAAAAATACCGCTGTAAAAAATCCCGATGAGGGGCTTTTCACAGCGGCATACACCTTAAAAGCAGCCTTACTTCTTCGGAGTCATAAAGAGGATCGAGTTCCGCTGCAGGGTGATCCTGACGGTACCTTCGGCATCGCTTTCGGGCCAGACCGGTTCAAAGGTGTGATACTGATCCACAAGACGGCATTCAAAACGGGTATTGGCAAGCTGCGTTCTGATCGTTACCTCTTTGCAAAGAGCATTGTCATCATCTGAATAATGAACGGCCATAATGCCGAAATCCCCTTTGTCATTTCTGGCGGCGACGGCATAAATATCAGGGTCATCCCCGGTGCATTTGACCTGACTGCCCAATTCAGCAAGTTCGGCAAAGGCATAGAAAGCATAAAAACCTTTAAGCCGCTTCAAGGTGGTTGTGTCAAACAAACAATTCATTGCACTGGAAATCCGGGCATCATAATACATCAGCACATCCAGCGGAGCCTCCTGTCCGATGCACATAACAGCTGCGGTAAAGGCGGCACCTTTGATCCCCTGCATCTGTTCAAGAGAATAAAGCCACGCAGTATTCCAGTTGCGGACATAGTTCCATTCATTGAGGATACTTTCAGTGTTTGAATAGCCGTTTTCGTCCAGAATCTTCCGCCAGTTCCGGCACAATTCGCCGAGCCAGTGAGGGGATACAGCATAACGGTGCCAGGAAAAGAAATCCATAGGCACCTTGTCTTTGGCCATCGTCTGAATAAACTCCGTCCCCCACTTCACGTTTCCGGCAATAGCGGGGCCGCCGATCTTAAGATGGGGGAAACACTTTTTCAAATGGGAGGCAGAGATTCTGTAAAGCTCAAAAAATTCAGCTTTTGTCCCGCCCCAGCATCGTTTGTTTGGGGAATCATCGCTGTCCAAATCGGGTTCGTTCCAGATTTCCCAGTACTGGATATTCCATTCAAAGCCGTTTGCCCACTTGAAGTTGTAGTGCATAATGATGTGTTCGCAAATGCGTGCCCACTTGGCAAAGTCAGGCGGGGGAAGGATCCCATATTTTTTGCTCCAGTGTTCAATACTGGCTCCCAGCCGGTAAAAGGGCTGAGTTCCCGCATCACGCATATTGGCAAGGTATTCGTCGGTCAGATGAAAATCATAGGACGCAGGATCATTTTCATCGGCATTGAAGTCAGGGAACACCGCATATATATCCACCGAATGAGGTCCGCCGTAAGAGTAACACCAGTTGGCATCGTGGATACGGGCAAAAGGAATACGCAAAGCCTTGTAATCATCAAAATTGCCCCGGCTCTGATCATTGCGCGGCTTGATGGGACCGTTGTTGACTGCGTTCATCGGTTTGATCTTACCGACAACAGAATTGAAATCAAAGGTCAGTTCTGCCATTTTTCCCTCCGTAAAGTATAAAAAAGTCGTGTTTGCAGAGCAAATCCCGCTGCTGCAGTATGGAGTTTTCCTCTTTGAACTTAATATAGCACAGAAAAAAATCTATTACAAACGGTTCGATGAGCAGTTTTTTGTTTTTTTATCAGCAATCGGCAAAAATATCCTTGCCGTTCTGCCTTTTTTCAACTTGCATTCATCCGGGAAAGTGGATATATTATGTTCCCGTGACCAATTGAGATGATCGGCACCTTTGAAAAATAATTTTTCCGGCCCATAAAACGAAGGTTACTATATGCGGTTTACAAAAGAAGATCCCAGAAGCTGGTTTATGGAAAAACGTTTCGGAATGTTCGTCCATTGGGGCATTTACGCTTGCGGAGGACGCCACGAACAGGAACAGATGCGTTACAATGTGCCCCCTGCCGTTTATGAAAAATATGCAGATATCTTCAACCCTGTCAAATTCGATCCGGCCCAATGGCTGGATATGATCCAGGAAAACGGTATGCAGTATCTGGTTTTCACGGCTAAACATCACGACGGATTCTGTATGTGGGACACCGCAGAAACAAACTACAACATTATGAATACGCCCTATGGCAAAGATATCGTCGGAATGCTTGCTGAGGAATGTCATAAACAAAAATTCCCATTGGAACTTTATTATTCCTGTGTGGACTGGCATCATCCGGCATACCCGAATCTGGGACGTCATCACGAAATCACGACCGATCCGTCCAAACACGATAAGTCGGATCGTAGCCATGTCGTTCTGTGAGCCAAGGAGTTGTCACCTTAACT
>JAZUPO010000294.1:0-2585 GCA_045605205.1 Victivallaceae bacterium | reverse complement strand
GGTGAGGAATAAGATACAATGGCTGAAAATTACTATTACATCACAGCTGAAGCCCTGGCGGAACAGGGAGCAAAAAATATCCCTGATGAATTGATCGGCAATAAGCATTTGATTTACAGTTCTCCTGCGACTTTGGCCTTTAATTCACCCGGTGCTCAGGGATTCGGAGTCAAAAGGGCCGGACTCGCTGTGCCGGATTCGGTTATGCTTCTGGTGGCTCCCCGCTGCTGCGGACGGAATACTTCTGCTCTGGCTGCTCCCGGTAATCTGGGGGAACGTTTTTTCTATCTGCTTCTTGACGATACCGACATCGTGACGGGCCGTCATCTGGTCAGAATCCCTGAGGCCGTCAAAGAAGTGTGTGATTCCCTGCCGCAGAAGCCCAGTGCTGTGATGATCTGCATTACCTGTGTGGATGCTCTTTTGGGAACAGATATGGAGCGTGTCTGCCGCAAGTGTATTGAAAAGGCAGGAGTCCCTGTGGAACCCTGTTATATGTATGCCCTGACCCGTGAGGGACGTTTGCCCCCTATGGTACAGGTGCGGAAAAGCGTTTATTCCCTTTTGAAGCCTTTGCCGAAGCGGCCGGATGCCGTGAATATATTGGGCTTTTTTACAGCTTTGAGCAAGGAGTGCGAATTGCGTTTTCTGCTGAAAAAGGCAGGCGTATCCAAGATCAGAGAGCTTGCTCTATGCAGCAGTTTTCAGGAATATCTTGAAATGGCTGAGGCCAATTTCAACATCGTTCTCAATCAGGAAGCCCGGTTTGCGGCTGCTGATTTGGAAAAACGTCTGGGGATCCCCAGTATAGAACTTGTCCGCTTGTACCAGTTGGATAAGATCCGTCATCAGTATCAGCTTTTTGCTGCTGCTATAGGAACTGAATTTGACGATGAAAAGTATTTCAAAGAAGCAGAAAATATTTTGCGGGATTTCATAAAACGTCACGGTAAACTGCGGATTTCCGTCGGTGAATGGCTCAATGCTGATCCTTTTGAACTTGCTCTGGCGCTGCTCCGTTACGGTTTTGAAGTTCCTGAAATTTTCGGAACCGTCGGAGAAGGCAATTTCGTCTGGGTGAAACGTATTGCACAATTGAGTCCCGAAACCAGGATCAGTTCAAATCTGTCTCCCACGATGCTGCATTATGCTGACAATACTGTCCCTTGTGATCTTTGTATCGGCAAGGATGCCCGTTATTATCACCCCGGAGTCCCCGGGGTCGATTGGAACGGAGAAGTACAGCCTTTCGGATATGACGGCGTAAAAAGACTTTTTACAGAAATGGATGCTGCGTTGACTGCCGGAAAGGAGAGCAGATAAAATGAAAGGTTTTCTCAAACGTCTTTCCCCCTTTGCTCCGGATAACTCAGGAGTCGTTTCCGCCCTTTTTGAACTGGGGGGCCTCATCGGCATTTGTGATGCCGGCGGCTGCACAGGAAATGTCTGCGGATTTGATGAACCCCGGTGGTTCACGATGCGCAGTGCGGTTTTCAGTACCGGTATGCGGGATATGGATGCCATTCTCGGGCGGGACAATCTGCTTGTGGACAAGATCGTTTCTGCTCAGGAAAGTGTAAAAGCTCCTTTTATTGTCCTGGTGGGCACTCCTGTCCCCGCCGTGATCGCCACGGATTTCAAAGCCTTGCGGCGGATGACTGAAAAGCGTACCGGCGTCCCGGTGCTGACCGTTGAAAGTACCGGTGTCAACGGATATGACAAAGGGGTTTCAAAAGCTCTTGAAATGCTTTTTGATACCTTTGCTGTTGAAAAATTTGCTGTTGAATCTGACACTATTGGTGTTCTCGGAGCTACACCTCTTGATTTCAGCAGTTGCCGGGCAGGGGAATATATCAGTTCCGCTTTACAGGGCAAGGCCAAAGTATATGGTATGGGGGCCGGACTTCAGGAGATCCAAAAGGCTTCTGCGGCGGCACTCAATCTTGTGGTTTCCCCGGCTGGGATCGCCGCGGCTTTGCTTTTGGAAAAGCGTTTCGGAACTCCGTGGAAGATGACTTGCCCCTGGCTCCCCCCAACTGTAACGGCCCAAATTTCCGGGGTCAAAGGAAAAAAAGTTATTGTGGTTCATCAGCAGATTGCCGGTGTCGCTTTGCGGGAACAACTTTTGCAAAGCGGTGCTGCCGATGTCGCAGTTGCAAGTTACTTTATGCTGGAAAAATCTCTTATGCAGATGCAGGATCGGCTCTTGAAAGAAGAAGATGACCTTGCCGCTATGGTCAGGGAGCTTGAGGCAGATGTGGTGATCGGTGACAGAAACTTCAAAAAAGTGCTGCCGGACTTCAAGGGGAATTTTATTGATTTCCCTCATTTCGCTGTTTCAGGAAGATTGCTGGACGAGTGATATTATGGAAGTGAATCAAAAAGTTTTTTTCAGGATCATCCGTCTGTACGGCATTGTACAGGGTGTGGGGTTCCGTCCCTTTGTCAGCCGGGCCGCTGCTGCTTTCAATATCAGGGGCAGTGTGGCCAATAAAGGCTCTTATGTTGAAGTCTATGCCAAAGGAACTTCCCGGGATCTGGAACTTTTTACCGGTGAACTCAAAAATAATCCGCCCCCCCGGTCT
>JAZUPO010000293.1:0-5807 GCA_045605205.1 Victivallaceae bacterium | reverse complement strand
GCCCACAGAACGACATGGCTACGATCCGACTTCTCCTCTGGGAGAAACCATTGAACGCCCCACCATTTCACAGGCGATGCACGACTATTATCCCGCCAACCGGAAATCTCTGCCCTGGTCCAAAGAAGCCGATGTCAATATGGACGGCTTTATGTTCCCCTGAGAAAAAATCAAGGTATGTTTATGAATAAGAAATTTCTGTTCCTCCTTGCCGCCGCTGCGGCAACAGCGTCTCCGGGTGCATCTGTTCTTGACAAAGGCGGTGTCACTTTTGATTTTCAAAAGATATCTGCCGGACTTTTCAAGCCGGCAGCAGCGGTTTCTCAGGCTGAAAACCTGGTGACAAACGCTGATTATTCAGCCAAAGAAAACCCCAAAGATCCTCTGCGCTGGCAGCCCAATTACTGTTATTTGCACACCAATGCAATCCCCGGAAACGATCCCCGCAGGGACCGGGCCCGCAAGGTAGTCAAGTGGAGTGTCAAAGATGGTGTATTCACCGTCACAAAACCGGAAGAACTGAAAAGCTTTCTGTCCTTAAAGGTGATTCAGAGTACCTCCGGCGGCTGGAGAAAAACGGTCAATCTGCCGGATGACCAAGGGGGGCTTTACAACATCACTTTCCAATACCGGGGCAAGATCAACGGCCCCGGAGGAGCTTATCTGCTTCTTTCCGGCAATTCCAGCGTCGCAGGAAGTTGGTGGAAAGGGAAAAACACTTTTTTCAAAGTTTACAGGATCACACTTTCCGACGAATATCAGAACTACAAAAATGCGGTTCTTCTGCCTCCCGGCACCCGTTCCATTGAACTGGTGCCCCGAATCGACGGTACAGGATTTCTTTCATTCCGCAATATGGCAGTCACCGTCGGAAAAGCTGCCCAAAACAATGAAAAAATCACCTTGCAGCTGGCGGCTATGGGCCGTCTCGACCATACTTTTGCCTTGGCGCAGGATTTGCCCGGAACCATTGCCTATGTCTGGAAACGCAACGGTTCCCCTGCCAATGCAAAACTGACAGCCCCCCGTCTGGTGGTAACGATGCCCAAAGAAGTCGCCTTTCACGAAGCGGCACTTCTCAAACTGGTCAGCAAAAAAGCAACTCAAACAGGTTTTGAGTATAAAATCGACCTCACCCCCTGGCGTAACCGTCCGGCTCAAATGAGTTCTTTTGACGGTTATTTGCGTCTTGCGATGCTTATTTCCACCAAGGCTGCCCCCGGAAGCAAACTTGCCAAAGGTCAGGCCTGGGTCGAAGACAAGGGAGTGCGTGTTTCCAATATCGTTGACGTAAACTACACCGTCATCCCGAAATTCAAAGCTCAAAAGCCCCTGTTTTTCAAACCCGGTATTTATGTCGGCGGCATTTATATGGACTATAAGATACCGGAAAATATTGTCCGTAATGCAAAAATGTTTGATGCTTCCGGGCTCCGCTGGCTGATCAGCGGCGATAAAAAAGCCTATCCTGTCTGGCGTAAAATCGGAATCACGACCATTACACCTGAATTGTATTTCATCGCCAACGGTTTCCGTGTCGGTCCGCCTGAAGGACGTCCTGAAAATGACAAATATCGTTATATCGGCGATATTTACAAAAGTGAAATGGAACGTTCCACCTGTCCTGCGGCAGTGTATGAAAAGCGTCCTTTCTTTATGAATAAAACTGTGCCCTACATCAAGCGTGAACTGACCGGTGCCGACGGTCTCTGGGCCAACTGGGAACCTTACTACTACGCCGGACGGGGATGTTTCTGCGACACCTGCTGCAAAAATTTTGCCAAGTTTGTAAATGTTCCTCTTGCTCAGATGAAAAAAGAATGGCCTCAGGAACTTGCTATGGGACGCAAGTACTACAAACAGGCTGTCCGATTCCGCAGTCTTGAACACGCAAAACTGATGAACACTCTCAATGAAGTCATTACCGCTGCCACAGGCGGCAAAGGAAAATCCCTGGGATTTATTCCCGGCGTACAGGTTGATAATATGAGCTCCACCTGGCACCAGAACGGTTTTGACCGGGAAACCCACCCCAGTGATTATGCCGGAAACTTCGACTGGATCGACCCTTGGGGCCCTTATGCCTTCTGGTATGCACATACGCCCTTTGTGTACAACAAAACCTACAATCTGCGTACATTCCTCAAAGCCAAAGATGTCCGTGCCGCAGTCAACAAAGACTACAAAAAACACATCAAACTTTTGGCCTTTCCTCACGGATTGCAGGGCAATGACTGGGTCACTCAGCCGGAATCCCTGACCATTGAAATATTGAGTTTTCTTTTCAACGGCTGGGAAGGTGCAACGGTTTATTCCTACCCCAAAGGCTACGATGCCCGCTACTGGAAAGCTCTTGCCACAGCCTCAGACGTGGCAGCACGCTATGACAAATATGTTTTCAAAGGCAAACGGGTCGATGAAAAAGTCATCCTGACTCCCCTGCCCCCCTATGCGGCAGATACAGCCATTATTGAACGGATGCTCGGTACTCACACTTACAGCAGTCTGCTGCAGCACACAGCCTATGAACTCAACGGCACGCTGATCGTGGCGGCATTCAACTTCTGGCGTAACGGTGAAGTCTTTTTCACCCTCAAGGTCAAAGGGCTTTCCCCCAAAGTCCGCTATACGGTCAGAAATGCTGACACCCGTTTCACCGGCAAAGGGGGCAAATCCTTTACCGGCAAAGAGCTTGCCGACGGTATCACGCTCCACGCCGGAGCCGTCCGTTGTGCCGTTTATGAGATCGCCCCCGAAAAAGCTGCTGACAAAAAACTTGCTCTCTTTACGGCCGAACAGATGACAAAGGCTCAAAACAAAGCCCGTCCCGCACTGCTCAAAGCAAAAGCTCTGGACGATAAGTATGAAAAAACCTATGGTATCAAAGAGTCCCGATTGACCGATATGGCCAATGGGGGGATCATTTGCAAAGCAGACAATGTGAAAAAGACTCTTTCTTTCACTTCAGGCCGCAACACAGCTCTTTTGGAAACATCCGCCAGCTGTCTTTCTCAATGGAATGTGGACGGCAAAGCGGTCATTCACGGCTTCAAAGCCAGCGGTGCCGGAGCTGTGGCATTCTGGTATCCCAGCGTGCAGCTTGCCCGGGATTTCGTGGTCACTGAACAGAAAAAAGTTCCCGGCGGCCTGGCCGTTACAATGGAACGCCGCCTTCTTGACCGGGACAATCCGGCAATAGGCGGGTTGGTCATCAGAGAAACGATCACGCTCACCGACAAGCTGCGTAAAACCGCAGTCAACACCACCATCATCAACGAATCCGACAGAAGCATCACCTTTGGCCCCCGGTACAATTTTATGCCCACTTTCCCTGCTATGGACGGTGGAGTCACCCGGGTGTTTTTCAAGGGGAAAGCCTGCGACTTCAAGCGTGATATGAACCGCAGCCTTTATTCAACAGGGCTCGACAAACTCTTTGAAAAGGAATCACGCAAGATCTTTGAAGTAACGACCCCAAGTCGGCCAATGGACAGCAACACCGTCTGGTTCATTCAGGGCAATAACAAAGTCAAACTGGTCATAGAACCCAAATCCGCCCTCGCCGGAGCTGCCGTTTGGGACGGCGGCAATCAGCGTGCAGCAACCTTTGAACCCAGTTTCAAACACATCACACTTGCCCCCGGCGGAGCAGCATTTACTTTTTCAAGCGTTCTGACTTTGGAAAAGTAACTTTGTTTCACCAGTTGCCGCTCCCGGTTCCTTGCTTGAAGGCCCGGGAGTTTTCTTACCTTTTCCTCAAAAAAAATGGGGCTGTTGCAAAAACTTCTTTGCAGTTTTTGCAACAGCCTTCTTGATCGTATCTTGAATAAATTTTACAGTTCCAGAAGTTTTTTGATATTTTCTCTGGCAACTTTCCGGAAAACCTCTTCAGAGATCTTTCCTTCATCCCGGAGCCGGATCAGAAAATAGGCAAGCTGAGCAGGCGTATCATCAACAGGTTCAAGGCAGACATCCATACCGAAACACAGTCTGTCCTGAAATTCATTGAGGAATTTTACCGCATATTCTTCATCACGCATCAAGGCATTG
This sequence comes from Victivallaceae bacterium, assembly GCA_045605205.1. Lineage (GTDB taxonomy): Bacteria > Verrucomicrobiota > Lentisphaeria > Victivallales > Victivallaceae > UBA1784. The sequence goes on along the minus strand of JAZUPO010000293.1, from coordinate 1,757 downwards.
GCCCCCGATCCTGCGGAAAGGTCGCCGTAAAGATTGGGGAAACGACGCATCAGTTTGGGAACAGCCCCTTCCCTGACCTTGCCTGTGGGATACCCTGCCCGGTCATAAACCACATCAAGTTCGCCGATCTCAGCCCAAAAGGTCTGACTGTGGCCCAGCATCCGCAAGTTGGGGAAACGTTCCAACGTTTCAGCCAATCCGGGGAGTCCGGGTTCATCGTAAACGCCGTAACATCCTCCCAGCCTGTGAGCCAGATGAAAGGTCAGCGGCAAACCGCTTTGGGCAACGGCCCGGAAAAAATTCTGCATAAAGGGATCGTAAAAAGAAAGGTTGAAAGTCACTTCTCCGACACCTTTGAATCCCAGTTTTTTGTACCGTTCAAAAAGAATTTCAAGGGGCGCTGAGGCAGAATAATTCATCGCATAAGGATGAACATTGCAAAAAGGCACAAAACGGCCCGGGAATCTCTCAGCGGCCTCAAGGATATCTTCATTAGGCTGAGGCGGATAAAATTCCGGTCCCAGCAAGGGCATCAGAACGCCGCTCTCGATCTGATGCTTATCATAAAAGCCGATCAATTTTTCAGGAGTGACCCAGGGACGTGTTCCTTCTGCTCCGTAAACCGGAGCCTTGCGGTAGGCGTGTGCGTGTACATCTATAAACATAATACTTTTTCCTTAAATATTTTTGAGTTTTCTTGATTCCTTAATGTAACAGCATTTCACAAGTTTGTCAACTTCATTTTTCCAACGAAGATGTGAATTTTTCTAAAAATTCCAATACGACCACTCTCTTCTCAAAAAAGATTGCAAGAAATCTCTTTTCACAACTTGTACTTCACCATATCAATGGTATATTAAAGTAAAGAAAAAATATGTAATATCCTTTTGAACGATCCGACAGGTGTATAAAATGCTCTCTGAAAAAAACTATATTGACCTTATGCTCCCCTTTTATTCTTTTGTCAAAAAAGAGCTCAGGTTTGTCGGCGATGCGCTCTATTACGGTACCGGTGAAGCGGCACACTGGTCAATTCAAAGCAATTTCAACGTGGCGGGAGCTTTGGCAGTCCTTGCTGAAACGCCGCTTGAAATTCCGCTTGACAAAAAAGAGATCCTCGAAACAGCATTGCAGTGTTTCCGCTACAATCTGCATACCCACGTTACAGGCAGAGCCAGGTGTTCCTGCGGCAACCAATGGGGCGGAGCCTGGATCACGGTTCTGGGACTTGAAAGGATGGGAGCCGGAGAACTGGCTTTGGAAAAACACCTCTCAGCGGAAGAAAAAGCAGCTTTCCGCAAACTCCGTGCTTTTGAAGCGGACTGGCTGGTAGATAACTTTGAAACAGTCGCAGGAATGGAAGCCGGCAGCCGCAGAAACAAACCGGAATCCAGTATGTGGAACGGCAGTTTCCTTTACCGTACTGCAATGGATTATCCGGATCTGCCCCGCAGTGAGGAATATCTGGAAAAAAGCACCGCCCTCTTACTTAACGCCATTTCCCATCCCCTTGATGCGGCTTCTGAAGAATCTTTCAAAGGAAAACCTTTACGCTCCTGGAATGTGGGATTCAATTTCACCCCCAATTATTCTCTGGATCATCACGGTTATATGAATGTGGGCTACAGCGTTGTCACTCTTTCACACGCCGCCTATCTTTACTTTTTCTGCAAGGCCCGCAACTGGCAGTTCCCCTCTGAAGCCGGACACAATGTGGAAAATCTCTGAGCCGTGGTCAAAAATTTCATCGCCCCCGA
>JAZUPO010000292.1:0-22346 GCA_045605205.1 Victivallaceae bacterium | reverse complement strand
AAGGATTGCTCCATATGGACCTCAACCATACGCGTCTGCCAGTTCCGCCACCCGAGCACGGAAATTTTCAGACTGCAATCATCTGCAGCCTTGAAACATTACCTAATATATCACCATTTTTGAGCTTTTCAAGTCAAAATTCTCTTTTTTTTCTATTTTTTTCAAAAAAACTTTACTTTTTCATTAAATCAGCTGTTTTGCAATGGGGAACCCGTCGGGATTGGCCGGAGGAAGAGCTCCGTGAAGCAGAGAACATTTCCAACTCTTTTCTTCAGGAGCTCTGGCGGGAGCCATATTGCCTGCGTAAAAGAGGGAAATATCCTTTTTATCCAGTTCAACACCGTTGATCTCAAGGTTAAAGAAGGCTTCACCGCCCTGGGGCACATCAAACACATAGTAACGGCAGCCGGGATCACAGGTCATATCCGGATTTTTACTTTCTCCGCAACCGGGCACACCAACAGGGACCTCCCTTACCGGGAAGGTATAGGCACTGACCTTATGCCAGCCCTCATAACGGGAATAACGCAATCTGATTTCCGGGACTGTTCCGGTACAATTACGCAGCGTAAGCAGCAGGCGGCTGTTTCTTATCCTGTAAGGTATACGTACGCCGAATTCAACTTCCATACCCTTTTCTCCTTTGCGGCACTTGCATCCCAGATCCACCAGTTCGGGCAGACGATAGATCTCTTTGACTCCCGGACGTTCACTGTTGGGCAGCCAAACCTTTCCGGCGTCGACCATAAAAGGAGTTTCGCCGGGCAAATCGACCTTATCAAGAGTTCCGGCGATCAGTTTTACTTCGTGGGGGCCGAAAATGAGCTTTTCCCCGACTTGGACACGCCGGAAGTCAGGATAGATCTGCACCTGATGGGGAAATCCTGTATCAACAGTATATTCCTGAACCGTGGGTGCAGGATTCCGCAAAGCAAGGAATATCTGCTTTTTGCCCTTGCGATGAGCAAAACCGTAGATCTCTCCGGCATTGGGGTTGCCCCCTACCATACGGGAGTTGCCGGTATAGATGGAAGAAGCGTTCTTACGGGCAAAAGCAAGGGTTTTCCTGAGAATATCCGCCTGCCAATCCTCAAGGGATTCCGGCTGCAGTGTCATAGGCAGATAGGAAGCCCCCCGGAGCACCGCCCACATACAGGTATCGGCCCAGTCACCGGGAAACTCGCAAAAGGGATTCCGTCTGGCGTGGGGAAATTCGTGATTGTCAAAAGCATCAGGCGGAACAAGTGAACCATCCCGGCGCAGTTCTATATAATACATAAGATCCCGGTGATTGGCAGCGGCGGCCCGCTGGGTCAGGGCAGGATATGTTGCATACTCCGAATCCCCGGAGTCTGCCAGAAAAACGTGATTCACGGTCATCAGCCACCAGGGGGAAGGCCACCAGCCGTTGCGGATGACCACATTGGGGTTCACCTGGCGCATAGCTTTGCTGATACGGATCATTGCATCTATACTTCCCTCACGAACGTGATCGCGGGTGGGATATTTTTCGTTGAATTCCGGCGTTGTGGAACAATCGTTGTCCCAGTCGATCTTGAAGTGAACGGCACCGTATTCCGGTGAAGCAAGTTCGCAGAAACGCTTGCAGAGTTCCTTTTCAAGTTTGGGATCAAGAAGCACGCCGTAGTGATCGCCGCAATAGGCGGCACTTTCCCCTGCCCCGACAGCGATCCCTTTGCTCTTGAGAAAATCCCAATCCATTCCCATAGGGCCGTTATGAGAAACCCATAAAGAAAGTTCTGCCCCGTGTTCCCGGAAAAGTTTTCCAACTTTTTTAAGTCCCGCGTTGCCGCCAAAGGCCTTTTTGGCGTTGAAAAATGAACGGCGGTCTTGCCAGCCGGCATCGAGGGTATACACTTCAGGCCGGATCCCCAAAGCGGAAAAAGCGTTGACCAGACTGGAATAATTACCGGGATTCACATCATATTCATAGTTCCCCAGATAAGGATCGCTCCAAAAGGAGCAGAAAGAGACAAGAGGTTTCTTGAGTGCAGGGATACGGATCGTGTCAAGATAAGAGTAAAACAGTTCCTCGGGATTGCTGTCCAGACCGGTCACAGCCCGGCAGCAGACGATTTGATTTTTCTGCCACACAGGATGCTGACGCAGGGAGTAGGTTTTGTCATCATTGACAGAACTGAAAGCTGCCGGATGCTCCACTCCGGCAAAGAGCTCTTTTCCCATAACGGGATAGCCGCATCCGGGCTGAAGTCCGCCGCCTTCTTCCTCGGCTCCGGGACGTCCTGTCATTTTTCCGGAGACAATATATCCCCGGAGTTTCATTCCACCGGCGGGGATTTTCTGACGGTCCAATTCCACATAATCGGGTGTCGGCAATTCTTCAGAAGCACTAAAAGTCACCTCTTTGAAAAACCAGTTGCCCTTACCGGGAGTGACCCGGACTTCAAATTCGATTCCGCCGTCACGATACACAGCAGAGATGCTTTTGCCGGAGCGGACCGGAGCTTTGACGGGAGTTGCCGCCTCGATACGTTCGCCTCTGACAGAAATGGCGACGGCGGGAAATAAAAACTTCTTTTCCAAACCTTCAGCGGTTGAAACAACAAGACTTTTTTTCTGTATCTCAAGTTTCATTTTTCACTTTTCCTTTTGATTTCCCGGCACCTGAAAAAATCTTCCAGCCCGGCACAAGCATAAACAGCAACAAAATAGATCCGGCGATAAAGACCGCCCGGATACCCCAGTTGAACACAATAAAACCGCTGATGACAGCAGCAAAGATCCCTCCGGCAGTATTGACACTTGCCGACCACCCGAAAAAGGTCCCTTTGTTTTCGGGACTTGTCCGGCGTGACAGCAAGATCAGCATCATCGGCTGCATACCTCCTGCCACAAAGTAATAAAAGAACCGCCCTGCCCCCAACACCCAGACATTATTGGAACATCCCTGCCAGGCAGAGCAGAGTGCGGCAATAATAACGATCCAGGGGAGCATTTTTTCCGGCGGATAACGGTCACTCAGGGCTCCGAATCCGAAACCGGCGATCACGCCGCCAACGGCTCCGGCGGCACTGATGAGACCTGTGAAAAAGGCGGCTCCTTTTTCACCGTTGACCAGTTCCACAAGCATAGCGACAAAAGGCTGGTCGATACGTCGGCCGGCTCCCATCAAAAGAAACATCACCAGCATTGCGATAACACCGGGAGCGAAAATATCCCGGGAAAGAGCACTCTTTTTGTTTGCGTTCCCTGATTTTTCCGGGGGGACAAAGTTTTCTTTGACCACCAGCTGCACCAGCAGACCGCTGGTGAAATAAAGCAGAGAACAACACATAAAGGCTGTGGTGTATCCCCAGATCTCAACGATGACACCTCCCAGAAGATATCCGGTCAGGTTGCCGCTCCACACAGCGGTACTGATCACCCCCAGCACATAGCCGTGCCGTTCAGGGGGAGCTGTACTTACCAGAAGTGTCTGGGCAGGATTCACAGTGCCGGTAAAAAGAGCCGACCAGGCCCGGAAGATGATGAGCCAGGTCACTGAGGGCGAAAAGGCCATAAGAGGATAAAAAATGGCCGTTCCGTAACTTGCCCTCAGGAGCATCAGCTTTCTGCCGAAACGGTCAGCCAGCATACCCCAGAATATATTGGCAATGCACAAACTGAGCAGACCGGCGAAGGTAAAGGCCGCCACCAGAGCCCCTCTTTCGGCATCATCAGCCACACCGAGTTTATCTTTGATAAAAAGCGGTATGAAAGGGCCGCACATCCCGAATCCCGACAGAGAGAGGAACTGGGAAAGCCACACGGCCCAGAGGTTGCGTTTCCAATTGATATTCTGAGTCATAACTTACAAAGAATCATCCGCGGATTTTTCTGAACCGGGTCTGAGGAGCGATAAGTCCAGCTCCTGATCCGGGAGAATCAACGGTAAAGCTCTCGATCACATTGCTGTGGACCTTTTCGCGGAGATATTCGTAGACGGTCATATTAGCCACGGCCATCTTATCTTCGGGCCAGTGTTTGGCGGCTTCTTCACAGAAATCCTGCACGCAGAAATCTTTACCGCTGTCAAGCATAGCATCAAGTGCGGCATTAACAGCAGTCAGGGGATTGCATCCGGCAAAGTAGGGGATATAATCCTCGTAGGCTTCAAATTCGATTTTGTCCCGTCCCATCGTCATCAGGGAAGCGGCGGGAACAGGATTGATCCAGTTGATCTCTTCATTTTCCAGGGCAAAAGCTGAAGTGGCAAGATAGAAACCATCTTCTTTGCGGCCCCACATAAGAGGCTGATTGATGCGGATGGCGGAAACAGTATCGGGTTCATTCACAGCCAGAGCCAGGGCAGCGATCTCGGATTTCAGTTCAAAACAAGCCTTGCCCATAGCCTGCCGGACAAGCATTCCTTTTTTATGGAAGCGGCGTACCAGATTGGCGACGATTTCAGAGGAGTGGACACCACAGCCGTCGTTCATCACCGGATAACCTTCAGCGGGTTTTTCAACAAGAGTCCGGTAGCGGATTCCTTCGGATTTATCAAGGTCATAAGCGGCATTGCAGTTGTTGCGTTTGAAACGTCCGGCAGCACCGTTGGCACAGTAGATGAGCTGTTCATCGTAAGCAAAGAAAGGCTGAGCCCATTCATCGGAGTCGATTCCGGGGGTGCGGCTGTGAGCGATCCCCACCGTACCGGGCAATTCAAGGACTTCTGGATGACGGCGGAGCAAATCGGCAGTTGAACCGATCACCTTGATCATATAGATCTTACCTTCGTGGATGGTAGCGATCCCGTTGTAGTGACCTCCGCCGAGGCCCTCCTGACTCTGAAGCATACGGAAAAGAATGGGGGCGGCGGCTTTTTTGCCGGCATAGGCGGCCATATTACACATAGTTTGGAATTCTCCTGTTTTTTTAAGGGATTTGACTTAAATCAAATCCCCTGTGATATTAGTGAAACGATTCCTTATAAAATAGCACTTCAGGAGTTTTTTTTCAAGACAAGATCTCTCATTCCGTGCAGAAGTTACCTTCTCATCTGGCAACAAGCATACAGGTACGCCAAATTCCGCCCTGACCGCCTTTGTCTTCGACTCTGACAACCACATCCTGACCTCTTTTGTTCCAGTCGATAAACTGGTCGATACGGACGCGGAAGGGATTTTTCCACGAGTCAGGATCTTTGGAAGCATCAAAGGTGAGAGAGCCGCAGAGCTTGCCGTTGACATAAACCTTGCAAGACTCGTCCACAGCGCCGAGGATCAGAGCCACCTCTTTGCCCTTCCAGCTTTGGGGAACCTTCAGGGCTGCAGCGTACCAACCGATGCCGTCATAGTTTGCCAGAAACTTTTTCATTTCCGGCTTCATAAATTTATTGGACCCCTGACGTTCCCAGGCAGCGTCGGTGCGGATCAAAGACCAGCGGGCATATTGTTTCTGCTTGAAAGCAGAATACCCTTTTCCATCCCCTTCATTTTTCGGATCGGGGGTAAAATACCAAACGATCCCCACAGGATGCACATATGTATAGTTTTCCATCATAGCCGCCCGCTTGATACCGCTCACATCTCCGAAATCGGCTTCGATATTGAAAAGGGAGAACATATCGATATTGAGTTTGTCCCAGTTCCTGATCCGGAAATCCAGCAGCTTCTTACCGGCTATGATCTTATCGGTTCCGCCGGCACTCAAGGCCCGGAGTGTCATCCGTGAGTGCAGATTGCCCAGCAAAAGGGTTTCGAGTCTTTCACGCTGCTGGGGAGTCAATTTTTTGGCAAGACCTTTTTTCAGGATGGCATCGGTCAGATCGAAATCTTTTTCTTTGAAATAGGTTCCCATATTCCACATAAGTCCCCGGCGGAAGTTGCCGTAACGTCCTTTGCGTCCGATCTCCTCCCGGTTGGGCATAAGTCTTTTTTCCCAGACTTCGGTGCGGAAATAAGCGAAAAAGGCTTTGACTTCAGGGGCGGCTTCTCCGAAAGCAGAAGCATATTGATCCATCCAGTAGTCGAAACTTTTTGAAGGATCCACGTGGGCACGGGCAAGAATGTAATCAGCCACTCCCGTCACGGTCCAGTAGTTGTGGATGGAGTCGTAATCGGTTCCGATGATGCCGTTTTTGTATCCGATCTGGAAATGATCGAACATCATCTTTTCAAATCCCATAGGGAGACCTGTGTTGTAATGCTGGTCGTTGGGACGCTGGAATATAAGCTCTGCTCCCATTTTACGCCACTCTTTGTATTGCTGATCCACGCTATCCAGTTCCGTCATAAGGGGGACAAATCCGAAGATGATCCCCGGTTCGGCCTTGACCCGGCGGGGGGGATAACGGTAGTAGCTGTAAGCATAGAAAGTGACTTTGACTTTGGGATCGATCTTCCGGGCTTCACGCAAAACACTGTTGGCGAAGTGGAGATAACGGTCGGAAAGATCTGCATACCAGACCTTTCCGGGAGCAGCAGGCATATCCAGTGCACGGCAGTTGGCACACTCGCAAAAGAATCCGCCGTCATTTTCGCAAACGTTGATATAGGCCGGACGGGGCTTTTTCTTTGCCCAGAGTTCAACGATCTTCTTGATCAGAGCGGGGTTGGAAACACACATCTTGCATCCGGCAGGACCGGTTTTGAGTTCCCGTTTACCATCCACCAGGGCGAAAAATTCAGGATTGGTTTTCCCGAACATACCCCACCAGCGGGTGAAGGCGTGCCCGTAACTGAATCCGACACTGGCCCCCATATGGTGCTGCCGGAGCCAGAGCTGGGTTTCAAAGGCCTTTTTATCATACTCTTTGCGGGCCTTTTCCCGGTAGAAAGCGGGCATAGCATCAAAGGCATCTTTTCCGAGGCGTTTGTAAGAAAGATATCCGGAACGCAGGCCCCGTTTTTTCATTCTGCCGGGTTCCCAGAAGAAATTTCCTTCTTTAAGGGTGAGGACAGGGCTTTCCTTGTAAGCGGTTCCTTTAGGGCCGGGTTCCAGATAGAGAAACCCCAGTTGCTCTCCCAGAAAGGCGTAGACAGCGGTCAGGTCACCGGCGGGGGAACTTGCCCTGACAAAGGCCTCGGGACGTGAACGGCGGAGAAGCGGTGAAGTATCACCGTAAAGGAGGGTCTGATTTTTCCCCACCTGCCAGCGTGCCTCTTCGGGTTTGAGAGGGGCGTATTTGGCGGGTTTCCCCAGAATGAAGGCATATTTTCCCTTGACGGTTTGGCTGACAATGGGAATGGTCTTTGAAGTCATCATTTTCAAGTGCCGTTGAAGTTCGGAACCGGCAAAACGGACCACATTGCAGGAGTTCCGGGGAACGACAATGACCGCATTTTCGGGGAGAACGGTCACAGTACCTGCAATGGTGCAAAAAGCTGCCAACAGTAAAAGAAAGGTTGCTGCAAGTTTCATATTTTTCATTATTCTGTATTATTTGTGAGCTGAAGGGCACTTGACGGCAATAAAAGCCCCCGGCAGATTAAAAAAAAGCCCCCGGCAGACGGGCCGGAGGATTTTCAGCAATTTTCAGAGAAAAATTACTTGATGACCTTGGCGGTGCATTTGTCGTAGTCAGCTTTGCCAACGAAAGCGGTCAGGGGACGTTTGTCAGCGGTTTCGCCCTTGAATGCGTAACGGGCGCGGGTACCTTCACCATAAACTTTCTTGCCGATCACTTCGGTTGAGACTTTGGCTTTAGCCTTCACATCATAGAAATCCCACTTCATTTTCATTCTCCTAACATATTTAACTTCTTATTGGCGACAACACTTTTCGTCACCCCTTGCAAATAAAGTATACTCAGTTTTTTGAAATTTCAAGAGCAAAAATGCAAATATTTTAATTTTTTTTGAAAAAAAGTTGTTTTTTTACGATTTTGACCGTAAATTACGCAAGTTACAACGATATTTTCTTCAAATAGTGTTCTGCCATTTTTTGGGAGCGTTCAAAGTCCTCAAAGAACTCCTTTTCCCGGTTTTTCGGATCTGCGGGAAAGAGTTTGCGTGCCTGAGCCAGATGTTTGCGGGCAGTGTCACGATCGCCTTTGTAACAGGCCGCCAGGGCCAGACGGCGGTGAACAGCGGGACGGCCGGAAACATAGGAAAGGGATTTTTCATAAAGAGAAAGTGCAAGGTCTGTTTCTCCGGATTTCAAAAGGGCATCCCCCACCATTTCGCAAGGGTAAGGTGAACGGGGCCGCACCCGTTCCGTCTGCCGGAGCAGCTCCAACAATCGTGCCGGTTCCGCTCCGACGGCACTTTCCATAAAGTTCCGGGGACGCAGAGCAAGTTCCAGTTTTTCAAAAGCGGCCTCTCCTCTGACCCAGATAAAACTTGTATAAAAGGCTGTTGCTGCTGCAAGCAAAGCAACTGTCCGGCAGCTCCAATCCCGGACCGGGAATGGCTTTTCTTCTTCCTGAGCACCATTTTCTGAGGGCATAAGAGCCAAAGTCCCCGCAACACAGCAAATCATTGAAGCCGGGATCGCATCGTTGATTTCCATTGCAGTATGAAGCAGAAACGCCGCGATCCCCCAACGGCCTGCTTTCCAGACCGATTCATCGCTTTTGCATCTGAAAAGCTCCCAAAGAAGCACAATGACCGCCCCCAGCACGATCACCCCGGCAGGGATTCCTGCCTGAGAAGCAAAAGCCGCTGCCATATTGTGCGGCGAACGGGCGGATTCATCGGATTTGGTGGTTTTAAGCTGCATATGACGGTGAAAGAACTCCCCCCAGCCGCTGCCGGTCAAGGGGCGTTCTGTACACATAATGGCGGCACTGCGCAAATAATCCAGACGTTCTGAACCTGAAAGCAGTCCCCGCTGGGAACGGTGCATCATAAAAGCTCCGCCTGCGATCAGAAAAACGCCTGCCAGACAAAGGGCGGCTTTGTATTTCCAGTTGATCCGCGGCCTGGTCAGAAACCATATCCCACCTGTAAGAAAGGCACAAAGCCAGGCGCCCCGGCTGCGGGTCATAAAGAAAGGCGGCACCAGCAATCCCAGAGCCAGAAGTGAAAAGAGCCATTGTGAAACTTTCACCGGCTCAAACCGTTTCCCCCATTCCCGTACCAATACGAAAACCGCAGGAAAAACCAGCAGCAGAAATCCGGCAAAGGTATTGCAGGAACCCAGAGAAGAAAAGACTCTGGCATCCAGAATACGGATCTCCATAACAGGAGAAATGGTGATTCCGGCTTCTCTCTGTTTGCGGATCAGTTCCACCATTTCGTCAAAGCCCCAGATATACTGTCTCCAGCCGTCGATCCCCGTAATAAGGGCACTTGCGGCAAGGGCATTGAGGGCAGCTTTTTTCCAGAAACGATCAGCACAAAAAATCCACCAGGCACTGAGGATAAATGCTCCTGCGCCCCACCAGTGGGTGACTGTAATAAAAGCGTAGTCCCAGTTGCTTGCGTGGATCATTCCCGGCAAAGCTGCAAGGGGCAGCAGCAGACTCCAGAAAAGGACGGTCAACGCTCCGGGATTTCGCAAAGAGGGGACAGGAAAAAAAAGCACTGCGGCGATCAGCAGCAGAGCTCCTGCCATACCGATACTGTGAACAGGCCAGGAAATGACCAGCAGTGTGAGCAGATCTTCCGGAAACATAGGGGGCTGTTCCGGCATCATTCCCAATGTGCCGAATTTCAGCGGCAGCAGAAAGAAAAAGAAAACCAGAATCCAGCCCGTTATGCGCTGCCCGGAGCGTTTCATTTGGCAAAAACAACCGTGCGTCTGCCTGAAACGATCACCCGGTGTTCCAGGTGGAACTGGACTGCCCGGGTCAGGACCCTGCGTTCGATATCCCGTCCCAGATCCCGGAGATCTTCGGGGGTGCTTTCGTGGGTGATACGTTCAACAGCCTGTTCGATAATGGGCCCTTCATCCAGATCGACAGTGGCATAATGAGCGGTTGCACCGATCATTTTCACGCCCCGTTCCCCGGCCTGCAAGTAGGGATTTCCCCCTTGAAAAGCGGGCAGAAAGGCGTGGTGGATATTGATGATCCGTCCGGGATAGGCGTTGATGACCCTTTCAGAAAGGACACGCATATATCTTGCCAGCACCACAAGGTCAATATGGTGGCGTTTCAGAAGTTCCAGCAGGGCATTTTCCTGATCGGGATCGCCGCTTCTGGGGGTGGGCAGACAGTAGTAGGGCACTTTGAAGCGGTCGGCCACCTCCTCAAGGTCAGGATGATTTCCAACGGCCACCACAACTTTGCCTCCCAGATTGCCCTCTTCGGAACGCATCAAAAGGTCATAAAAGCAGTGAGAAGTTTTGGAAACGAGCACAGCCACATTCTGCTGATCGCCGTTGTAATAGACCGACCATTTGAGGCTGAGTTTTTCAGCCAGAACTGTAAACTGGTTTTCCAGATCGTTCCGGGTCACATCAGGGGGAAGTTCCACTGCTATACGCATATAGTAGGCATTTTCCCGCACGTCGGTGTACTGGCGGCACTCAAGAATATTCAAACTGCGCTGATAGAAAAAGGTGGTGGTTTCTGCCAGGATCCCTTTACGGTCAGCAGTACTTATCAAAAAAATCGCCTGTCGCATAATCAATCACTTTCACAAAAAATCTTAACCGATATCGGCTCCTGCGGGCACATCGCCGTCAACAGTCACCAGACGGAGTTCCTTCCCGAACTTGGCGGCAAGAAGCATACCTCTGGACTCTGCTCCCCGGATCGTTGCGGGTTGAAGATTTGAGACCACAACAATGGTTTTGCCCATAATTTCTTCAGGGGTGTAGTATTTGGCAACGCCAGCCACAAGGGGACGCACTTCGGCTTCGCCGATATCTATCTTGAGTTTCAGAAGTTTGTCTGCGCCTTCAAGTTTTTCAGCGGCAACGACTTTGGCTGTTTTGAGCTTAACTTTGCAGAACTGGTCAATGGTGACAAGTTCAACCGCTTCAGGAGCCAGAGCAGCCTTTTCCTTGCTTTTCTTTTCGACCTTTGCACAGGGTGCGGCAGCTTTTTCTTCCTCGATCTGGATCCTGGGGAAGAGGGGTTCGCTTTCAAGGACGGTACGTCCGGCAGGATCGGCAAGTTTTCCTGAAACAAGATCACCGATGGTGAGCACTTCATTTTCACCGCCGAGGACACGCTGCAGTTCAGCCATTTTTCCGGGCATCACGGGAGCAAGAAGCACACCCAGTTTCCGCAAATTGGCGGCGACGGTATAAAGGACTGTGTTCAAGTGGGCGGTGTCGTTGTTCTTGGCCATAGCCCAGGGGGCACACTGTTCCACATAACGGTTTCCGGCTCTGACGGCGTTGAGAACAGCTGCAAGGCCCTGATCCAGTTTCATATTTTCAAGGCTGCTGCTCATACCACTGACAGCGGCATCCACAGCGGCGTTGAATTCAGCTTCGTTTCCGGTGTTTTCCCCGGCAGCGGGAATGACGCCCCCTGCCCGCAAGGTCAGTTTCACCACCCGTGAAAGCAAATTGCCCAGGTCGTTGGCAAGGTCGCTGTTGTAGCGGCGCAGCAGAGCTTCTCTGGTAAAGGAAGCATCGTTGCCCAGAGTCATTTCAGCCATAAGGAAGTAACGGAAGGCATCCACCCCCACAAGGCCGATCATTTCCATCGGATTGACCACATTGCCGAGGGACTTGCTCATCTTGGTATTGCCGGTAAGCCACCAGCCGTGAGCAAAAATGGTTTTGGGCATTTCGATTCCCATTGCCTTGAGCATTGTGGGCCAGTAAACGGAGTGTGTGGTCAGGATATCTTTACCGATCAGCTGACAGCCGGCGGGCCAGCGGCGGGCGAATTCAGCATCGTTCCGGCGGTAGCCCACAGCGGAAATATAGTTGATGAGGGCGTCGAACCAGACATAGCAGACATAGTCGCTGTCAAAGGGCAGTTCGATTCCCCAGGAAAGGCGGGATTTGGGACGGCTGATGCACAAGTCGGCCAAAGGCTGTTTGAGAAATCCGAGTGTTTCGTTGGCCCGGAAAGCCGGCTGGATGAATTCAGGATGAGTTTTGATATAGTCAATGAGCCAATCCTGATATTTGGACATCTTAAAGAAGTAGTTGGACTCTTTCAAAGCCGATACTTCGCGGCCGCAATCGGGACATTTGCCTTCCACAAGGTCTTTTTCAGTGAAATAGCGTTCACAGCCCACACAGTACCAGCCCGTGTATTCAGCCTTGTAGATCTCGCCTTTGTCGTAGAGTTCCTGCAGGATCTCTCTCACCACATCTTTGTGCCGGGCTTCGGTAGTCCGGATGAAATCATCGTTGGTGATACCGAGTTTTTTCCACAATTCCTGAAACCGCACCACCGTTTCATCGGCGTGCTGCTGGGGGGAAATGCCGTTTTTGGCTGCGGCGTTTTCCACTTTCTGACCGTGTTCATCAGTTCCGGTGAGAAAATAGGTATCATCCCCCATAGAACGGTGAAAACTTGCCAGCACATCAGCAAGAATCGTGGTATAAGCGTGCCCGATATGCGGCTTGTCATTGACGTAATAAATGGGAGTTGTCACATAAAATTTACTGTTCATAAAGTAAAGTCCTCAGATTTTCATATTAAGAAATATGCTTTTATATTAATATATCACACATTTATGCTCTTGTCAAAAACGAAATGCGGTGTTATATTATACAAGTTGGATAGTTTTTTATCTTTTAACCGGGAAATTAAAATCCCAAAAGTTGTCAGGAGGCAGAAAAATGACACTTTTTCTTATCGGTCTTGCGATCTTGATCGCCGGATATTTCACTTACGGCAAACTTGTGGAAAAAATTTTCGGCCCGGATGACCGTCCCACCCCGGCAATTGCGATGCAGGACGGAGTGGATTATGTCCCTCTGCCCCATTGGAAAAATATGCTGATCCAGCTTTTGAACATCGCCGGTATCGGTCCTGTCATCGGAGTCATCATCGGTATCAAATTCGGTGAGATCGTGTTTCTGCTCATTCCCATCGGCAACATCATCGGCGGAGCTGTTCACGATATGGCGGCGGGAATGATGTCTTTGCGTAAAGAGGGAGCCAATTTGCCTAAACTCATTGAGGACAACTGCGGTAAATTTATAGGCAACGCCTTTTCCATTTTTATGCTGATCTGCCTGCTGCTGGTGGTGGCAGTTTTCATCAACGTGCCTTCCAATCTGATCGACGATCTGGTTTCCAATGCTGCCGGGAGCGATCCTCTGACGAATAAATTTTTCTGGTTCGCCGTTACAGCGGTCTTTGTTTACTACATTGTGGCAACGATGTTTCCTGTTGACAAGATCATCGGCAACTGCTACCCCATTTTCGGAGCATTGCTTCTCATCGGAACGGGTGCGATCTTTGTCAAACTGATGATTGCCGGAGTCCAGACCCCTGCTTTGTTGTCTGAAAGTGCCGCTTTCAAAGCCGGAATGCTCAAAGCCCCTGTGCTGCCGATGCTTTTCATCACCATTGCCTGCGGTATTATTTCAGGATTCCACGCCACTCAGTCCCCCATTATCGCCCGGACGATGCGGACAGAACGTCAGGCAAGAAGCAGTTTTTACGGTATGATGGTCCTTGAAGGCTTCATCGCTATGGTGTGGGCGGCGGCAGCTTTGGCTGTTTTCAACCTTGTTCCTGAAACGATGAAACTGGCTGCCCCCGTGGCTTTGGGAAGGATCGTCAACCACTTTCTCGGCAGCTGGGTGGGCGGAGTGACCGTTATAAGCGTCATCATACTTGCCATTACTTCCGGAGACACGGCACTGCGGAGCTGCCGTTTGAGCCTTTCAGAAAAAATAAAAGTGGATCAGAAACCCCTGCGGAACCGTTTTCTCATCTGCGTGCCGATGATCCTTATTGTTTCACTGCTCCTCTGGTGGTCAAACAAGGATGCCAAAAGTTTCAATATGCTGTGGCACTACTTTGCCTGGGCCAATCAGGTGATCGCTGTCTGCACACTGCTTGCGGCGACAGTCTACTTGAGTTCTCTTAAAAAGCCCGCTTTCATCACTTTGATCCCCGGAGTGTTTATGTTCTTCATCACCTGCACCTACTTGCTGAGTTCCGCAAAGCTGGGAGCTCCCGTAGGCTTGCCTGTGCCTTTGAACATTTCTTATATCATTGCAGGAATTCTTGCTTGCGGAGCAGGTTTCTGGGCTGTTCGCCGCGGCAAAAAGATGAATAACTGAGAATTCACATTCCGTCATTGCAAAACGCAGCTCAACTGTAAAGTTGCACTGCGTTTTTTTTGTCTGCAAAAGAAAAAAAACTTGCATAATTACAAAAGAGAGATTATATTATCCTGACAGATGTATTCTTCAACGTTTAAATGAGGAAGGAATTTTTTGTATGAAAAAAACTAATTTCTACGCCGATTTGATTTCTCCTGATGACTGCAATGCCCAGCAGACTGTTTCACAGAAGAAAATGACAACAAAAGATTTTTCACCCCGGCGTGCCGGGGTGAAGCCTGCAGGCTTCACCCTTATCGAACTTCTCGTTGTTATCGCCATTATCGCCATTCTGGCGGCGATGCTGCTCCCTGCCTTGCAGCAGGCCCGGGAACGGGGGCGGGCAGCATCGTGTTTGAGCAATCTTTCCCAGTTTGGGAAGGCTGCCGGATTTTACATTGAAGACAACAATGACTACATTGCTCCCATTAAAAACTCCGGCAGTTGGACCAGCGACAGAAAAAATATTTTTTCCGCCCGTCTGCGCTATTCTCTTTTGGGCAGCTACCTCGGAAAAACCGAAAATTCTTCTCCTGATGCCCTGGGAGGTGTCGTTAACGGAAAAAGAGACAGTCTGACCTGCCCTTCCTATCAGGTCGCACGCTCTACGGAAGAGCGTTTCAGTTATGCGATCAATGTCAATTTGCAAATCCCCTCCTCCCGTTCTGATTACCGCCACTTGCTGCAGTTTCTGCTTACGACCAAATGGAAATTTCCCTCCCGGCTGGGATATATTATGGACAATAATTCAACGGTAGGGAACAAATATCACCGGGTTTGGTACACTCAGAATAATGCAGCCACCAACAGCTCAGATCTGAATAATGTCCATTTCCGTCACAGTCTGAATGCCAACGTCGTTTTCGGTGACGGCCACGCCGAATCCTTGCGATACAAAAAACTTCCCGGCAGATATCCCGGAGAAACTTCCGGCTGGGCTTATTATTCCTCATTCTGGGCTCCTTTTTACCCTGAAAAGAAGGTTCAGACGCCGCCCACCAATACCTGGTAAAATCTCAAATAAAATTCAGAAAGGATGCAGTTATGATAAAAAATATATTTACTTTGATCGCACTTTCCGTAATGACCTCTCGCCTCTGCCGTGATTGGATAAAGGATGTATTGAAAAAGTGTAAAGCCATAAGAGGTTTCTTTTCACCTGCCTGCAGGCAGGTGAAGCTGTACAGCTTCACCTTGATCGAACTGCTGGTTGTTATCGCAATCATTGCCATTCTGGCTGCGATGCTTTTACCTGCTTTGCAGCAGGCCCGGGATCGGGCCCATTCTGCAAACTGTCTTGCCAACTTGAAGCAGATCGCTTCTGCTCTCTTTCATTACTCTGACGATCACAAAGGCTACCTGATCCCCACAGAAAGGACGGCGGTCATCAACGGTATTACGACGGCATACTGGCAGCAAAAGCTCTATTATCTGAAATATCTGCCCCACTATAAGGCCAGTTTCGATATGTCCGTTCCCGCAGGGGTTCTCAAATGCCCCGGAGAAAAGCGGAGTACTCTGGAAGGAAAATCAGAATGGAACTCCTGGAAGGGCAGCCATTACGCAATGAACTATTTTGCTATGAACAAGCACAATACCTACGGCAGTAAAATCGAATACGAGGCCAAAAGGAAAATGGAAAAAATATACCAGCCTTCCCAGGCTTACTATGTCCTTGACGGTGCTGTCGGTTTCAGTGCCGCAGGCACAATATTTTCTCACGCCAGTTTAAGACCTTATCATCAGAATATCGCTTTCCGGCACAATGGAAATTTTAATGTCGCTCACTTTGACGGGCACGTGTCTTCAAACAAAGAATGTCCCTTATTCGGGCTTTCTGCCGACTGGCGGCACGTTGCCTGGGCTCTTGAACCTCCTCCGTGGAAATAATTTAAGGAACGCAAATTTTATGAAAACAACAAGAACCACGCTGAACGTACCGTCGGCGGCTGCTGAAAAACAAGACAGCCGGTGTCTGAAAAATGAATTTGCAGTAAAAAAACTTTTGCCCCGACGTGTCGGGGCAAAGCCTGCAGGCTTTACTTTGATCGAACTTCTCGTTGTAATTGCCATAATCGCCATTCTTGCCGCTATGCTGCTGCCCGCTTTGCAGCAGGCCCGGGAGCGGGGCAAAAGTGCCAAATGTATGGCCAATCTGAAAACTGTCGGTGCGGGAGTTTTGAACTACTGCGATGCCTATAACGATCATATGCCTATTGACTCAGGGTATACTGAATACGGTTCTTTCTGGCAGAGTGCCTTTGCCAAGTTGAAGCTGATCGACGTCCAGGAAGCCAATTCCGCCAGTCCCATCCCGAAAGGAGTTTACAACTGTCCCGCTGAAACCTATCCCAAAGTGCTGAAGTCTGCCACCGCTTATGAAGGTGTCTGGAACAGCTATAAGGGCTGTGCTTACGGTATCAACCGTTATCTGGCACGTTACTACAAAGGAGCCAGCAATGCATACGCCTATTCTGTCCCCCGCAAGATCGTCGTGGTGAGATTTCCTTCTGTGACTATGGCAATGGCTGATAAGGGAGGAGGGACAAATCCGGCCAATGAAGATAAACGTTGTCAGACCACTGCACGGGCACGGGCTGGCACGATAGCTGAACGTCATTCAGGCAGTTGGAACTATGCAACTCTCGACGGCGGCGTAAAATCCAGAAAAAAATATCCCTGCCGCTGGCAGTCTGAAGACTATACTGATTGGCTTTTTGCCCCGACTGACTGGACAAAGAAATAAAAATATTCTTTACTGAACATAAAAAAAGAAAGATCGAACTTAATGAAATTTACAGGATTCTTTATTCTTTTGGGGGCACTTTGCTGTGCCCTCGGAGCTGTGACCGTCGATCCCGGCAAAGCGGAGATCGTTGTCGACAAAAAAGCCGCTCCCATTGTCCGTTTTGCGGCACAGGAACTGCAGAAAAATTTTCAGCTCATCACCGGCAAAAAAATGCCCATTGTCAACAAGGCAAATTCCGGGAAATATCAGTTCCTTATGGGAACGCCCGCAGGGGTGAAACTCAAAAACGAAGAGGCTGTATGGGAAATCACGCCCAAATACACCCGGCTCTACGGAGATTCGACTCCCGCCCGCAACAACCGTATGAACCTTGAAAATATCCTGTGGCCCAGCAGCAAAAGCGGCGACCTGACCGCTGTCTTTGCTTTCCTTGAAGAACAGCTGGGAGTGCTGTACAAAGCCCCCGGTCCCCTGGGGATTTCATACACGCCTGCTCCGGTTTTGAAACTTAAAGAGGGCAAATACAACTGGGTCCCTGTTCTCACCCACCGTTATTTGTGGCCCGACCGGAACAACCGGACGGCAAAACGCTATGACAATAAAGAGTATTGGGAAAAAATCAAGCGGACAGGCATTGTTCCCGCTGATTTTGTTCCTGAAAACAAGGCTGAATACCAGAAAAAAATGTTTGAATCCTGGCTCTGGCTCAAACAGCAGCGTATGGGCAGAAGCGTGAACTATGCATTCGGCCACGCTTTCACCTGGTGGTGGGCGAAATACGGCAAAACTCATCCGGAATACTTTGCTCTGGTCAACGGGAAACGTGAACCCCGCTATAAAGCACAACCTGACCGGGTGAAACTGTGCGTTTCAAATCCCGCCGTCTGGAAACAGATCGTCGATAACTGGGCCGCTCAGAAGTTCCGGGGCAAATTCATCAATGTTTGTGAAAACGACTCCGGAAACTACTGCGAATGTAAAAACTGCCGTGCCCTTGATATGCCTCCCGCTCCCGGAATGAAGTGGGACCGTGATCTTTCCGACCGCTACATCTACTTTGCCAACAATGTTTTGCGTCTTGCACGCAAGATCGACCCTGAAGTTGCTGTCTGCCACTACGCTTACAGTGTCTACCGTTACCCCCCCCGGCGGGAAAAGGTGGACCCCGCTATCTACATCGGCTTTGTGCCCTCGATGTTTGAGATCGAAACCCTGCCGGAAATGTACAAAAAATGGTACGAGGCAGGGGCCAGAAAAATTTTCCTGCGTCCCAACGATTTCCACGTTACCACCACCTTGCCTATGGGATTTGAAAAACGGATGTTTGAAACCTTCAAAGTAGGGATCAAATACGGTGTTATCGGCACCAGTTATGACAGTCTGCAAGGCTTTTGGGATATCGCCGGACTGGGGGATTACCTGATCGCCCGGGGCAATGTGGATCCTTCTAAAGATTATGAACACTGGTTCAAAGAGTTCTGCTCCATCTACGGCGCCGCCGCCCCTGAAGTGCGTGCCTATCACGACTTCTGGAGAGTGAATATCTGGGAAAAGAGACTGTGGCCCAACCGGAAAGTCATCGGCGAAAGGGGCCGTTACGGCAATTTCCGCCGGGGACTGATGTGGGATGTCTTCAAATATTACAGCGAAAAAGATTTTGATTTCACAGATGGATTGATCAAAAAAGGATTGAAGAAAAATCTGAACCCCGTCCAGCGCCGCCATCTGGAACAGCTGCTCCTTGCCAATACCCACGCCCGGATGACTTACAGAGCTATGGGAGCTCAGGGCAAAGCCAAAGCCCGGGCTGCCGTCGCTCTGCTGAAGTTCCGCAGAGCCAACAAAGATAAACTCAATATCAACTGGGAACGGCTGAACTATGTGGAAATGAGCTCCGGCGATGCCACAGGCACAAAAGCCGCCTATTTGTTGAGCGACTATGATGACTTTGCTGAAACCTCTGTTGCCTGGTTCTTCAAGCCCGATCCCCGCAAGGAAGGTGAAAAGGACAAATGGGAAAAACGCAGTTTCAAAGAGATTCGGAAAAACTGGACACGGATCCGTGTGGATACCCAGTGGGAAAATCAGAAACGCCACGAGGACCCCAAGTTCAGAAAATTTATGGAAAATTATGACGGCTGGGGCTACTATGCCCACAATTTGCGGATCGATCCCTCTTGGAAGGGCAAAGAAGTCGGTTTGCTGTTCGGTGCCGTGGACGAATCCGCCTGGGTGTGGGTCAATGGCAAATATGCCGGAAAACGGCTCTACGTCAGAGATCCTGACTGGAACACTCCTTTTGTCATCGATATCACCGATCAGATCGACTGGACGAAAAAAGCACAGCTGGCTGTTGTGCGGGTGGAAGACAAACGCGGTGCCGGCGGTATCTGGCGCGGCGTTATGTTGGTTGTCCGTGATAAAAAGAAAAGCGCTGTTCCCGATAAAGGTAGATAAAAGCGGTTGAGGGAGTTGGGGCGGGCCGAAACGTTGGCTTCGGAATAAAAGTTCCCTTTTCCCCTTGTCACAGCGTAGTTCAACGAAGCCGGAAAACCTTTTTCAGTAACGCTTTTCAATTTTTTCAAAAAAATGAAAAGCGTTCAGTAAAAAGATTTTAGGATAAAGGATATTTTTTTACCTCCCTATGTCGGGAATAGAGCCAAAGAAAAAATAAGAGAGAAAGTTAAGAAATGAAAAAAAGAACAGCTGTTTTTCTGCTGCTTGCAGCAGTCGTTCTGCCGTTGAGTGCTGTGACAGTCGATCCCGGCAAAGCGGTGATCGTTATTGACAAAAAAGCAGACGGCACAGTGCAGTTTGCCGGACTTGAACTCCAAAGACATCTGCAGATGATGACGGGGAAAAAGATCCCCATCGTCAGCAAAGCAGTCAAAGGAAAATATCAGTTCCTGATGGGGAAACCCGCCGGAGTGAAACTCGCCGCTGAAGAAGCCCGCTGGGAGATTTCAAAGGAATGTACCCGCCTTTACGGGGACTCCACTCCGGTCGGTTCGCCTCAAATCAAAAAAGAGTTGGTCTTGAACTCACACGGGCGCAGCGGTGATCTTTATGCCGTGTACGCCTTTCTGGAACAGCAGCTGGGCTTTCTCTTTCTGGCGCCCGGGCCCTATGGCACGGCTTATGAGCCAAGGAAAGTTCTGGATTTGAAAGAGGGCAAAAACAGCTGGATCCCTGTTTTCAAATCCCGTCATCTGTGGCCCGACCGTTCGCTGCGGTATGTTAAAAAAGGCTATGACAAAAAAGGCAATTACATTTCCTCCGGAAAAAGTGATATCCCCGAAGAGTTCATTCTCAAGAGCCGTGCTGAATATCTGAACAAAGCTTTTGAAACACTGTTGTGGCTGAAACAGCAGCGTATGGGCTCCAGTGAAAGATATGCTTTCGGACACGCCTTCACCCGCTGGTGGGCCGCTTACGGCAAAAAACATCCGGAATACTTTGCTCTGGTCAACGGCAAACGGGAACCCAAGTACAAAAACAGAGCAGACCGGGTGAAACTGTGCGTTTCCAATCCCGCCGTCTGGAAACAGATCGTCGCCGACTGGGCAAAGCGGAAAGACAGACGGCCCTTTATCAACGTCTGCGAAAATGACTCCGGCAACTATTGCGAATGTAAAAACTGCCGGGCTCTGGATATGCCTCCCCGGCCCGGGAAGAAGTGGGACGATGACCTTTCCGACCGCTACATCTACTTTGCCAACAATGTTTTGCGTCTGGCACGCAAGATTGATCCCGAAGTAATGGTCTGTCACTACGCTTACAGTGTTTACCGTTTTCCGCCCCGGCGGGAAAAGGTGGATCCCGGCGTTTTCATCGGATTTGTTCCCCGGATGCTGGATCTGGATATCAATGAAGATATGTACAAAGGCTGGTTCAAAGCAGGGGCAAGAAAGATTTATCTGCGTCCCAATGATTTCCACGTCAACACCCCGCTGCCGATGGGCTTTGACAAACACATTTTTTCCGCCTTCAAGATGGGGGTAAAATATGGCATTTCAGCCACAAGTTACGACAGTCTGCACGGCTTCTGGGACATTTCCGGTCTCAGCGATTATCTCATCGCCCGGGGAAATGTGGATCCCTCCAAAGATTACGAATACTGGATGAAGGAATATTGTTCCGCTTACGGTGCCGCCGCTCCTGAAGTGCGCAGCTATTACGACTATTGGAGAGTGAATATCTGGGAAAAGAGATTGTGGCCCAACAGGAAGGCCATCAGCGAAAAGGGCCGTTACGGCAACTTCCGCCGGGGGCTGATGTGGGATATCCACAAATATTACAGCGAAAAAGATTTTGATGCCACAGATGCTTTGATCAAAAAGGGCCTTCAAAAGAAACTTTCAAATCAGCAGAAGAGCCGCCTTGAAACACTGCTCCTTGCCAATACCCACGCCCGGCTGACTTATCGTGCACTTGCTGCCAAAGGCAAAGCCAAGACCCGGGCCGCCACGATCCTGTTGAAGTTCCGCCGTGCCAACAAAGATAAACTTAATATCAACTGGGGCCGTCTGATGAGCATTGAAATGAGTTTCGGAGACTGCACCGGCATAAAGGCAGCTCAGCTCTTGAGCAACTACGATGACTTTGAAGAAACCTCTGTTTCCTGGCATTTTTCACCCGATCCCCGGAACGTGGGCGAAAAAGAAAAATGGGAACAGACCAGTTTTGACAAGATGCGCAAGAATTGGCCCCGGATCAGAATAGATACCCAGTGGGAAAATCAGAAACGTCATCCCGATGCCAAGTTCCGCAAGCTGATGGAAAATTACAACGGTTACGGCTACTATGGTATGCGTTTGACCATCAATCCCAAGTGGAAAGGCAAAGAGATCTCATTGATGTTCGGTGCTGTTGATGAATCCGCCTGGGTCTGGATCAACGGCAAATATGCCGGAAAACGGCTCTACGTTCGTGATCCTGACTGGAGCACTCCTTTTGCGATCAATATCACCGATCAGATCAACTGGAATCTGAAACGCCAGACCGTCGTCGTCAAAGTGCACGATTCAAGCGGTGCAGGCGGCATCTGGCGCGGTATAATGCTGGTCGTCCGGGATAAGAAAAAGTAAGAAAAAATACAACCGGATAGAGGTGAATTATGAAAAAGCTTCTTGTCATACTGTGCGGCGTTATGCTGCTCGTTGTAAGTGGATGCTGTTCTCCCGGACAGTGCAAAATCACGATGGAAAAGAATGCTGTTCTGCTTGATGTCCGGACTCCGGCAGAATATCAGAAAGGATACCTGCAGGGAGCAATCAATCTGCCGCAGGCGGATGTGGATACAAAAGCGGCAGCAGTTGTCCCCTCCAAAGATACGCCGGTTTATGTTTATTGCCGGGGCGGTCGGGAAGCAACTATGGCTACGGAAAAACTTCTGAAGCAGGGGTACACCGATGTTCATAATCTGGGCGCAATGAAA
>JAZUPO010000291.1:0-5129 GCA_045605205.1 Victivallaceae bacterium | reverse complement strand
CAGCGGCACGTTCCTTTGTGACGGGCAAAAGCTATAAGGTGGGATTTATTTCCGGCAGTCCTGCCAGTGACTGCGGCAACCGGATCTTTGGTTGTTTTCTTCAGGGAGTGACATTTGAGCTGCAGAGGAACAACTACAATCTTCTGCTTCTGGGAGCTCATCCTGATGGAGAAGAACAGATCATCAATTTTCTGCGTTCCAATGTGGCTGATGCCTATATCTTAGGCAACTCTCTGGTTACAGCAAAAGTGGCTGAAGTTATTTCCCGGTGCAAAGCCCCGGTTCTGATGCTTGAAAAACAGCAAAGTATTCCCCACGCATTGATCCTGCGGAGAAATATCCGCCCCGCGTTTGAGAAAATCTGGAAAAGCATTCCAGCTGAATTGTACGGAAGTGTCCTTTTTTGTGCTCAGCCCAATGTTTCTTCAAGATATGAAACGGCCCGGGAATGTGCACCTGCAAATGTGAAAATCCCTTTGCTGCTTCTGGAGTCAGGTAAGGAATTTCCGGAAACGCGTTATCTGGCCCGGATAGCCGCCCTTAAACAGATTGATTATCTGAAAAAATTCAAGATTTTTTGGTGTTCCTCGGATTTGCTGGCTCTGGGTATCCGGGATGCTCTTGAAGAAACGACCGGTCTGGTCGCCGGAAAAGACTTTTACCTCATCGGTTTCGACAACATTGAATCAATGGGCAATTTTTATGAAACGCCTTTCCTGTCTACTGTGGACAACCGTATGGAAAAAATGGGGCAGTTGGCGGCCCGGATGCTGTTTGACACGCTGCAAGGTGTCCAGAAGGTCGATTGTATGGATTTTTCATCGGTTTACATTCAAAGAAAAAGTTTTCCTGATTTAAGAATACACTCAAAAGAAAAAAATGCGGAGAAGTTATGAAAAATCAATTTTCACCCGTCCATAGACGGGTGAAGCCCACGGGCTTCACCCTTATCGAACTCCTTGTCGTTATTGCGATCATCGCCATCCTTGCCGCTATGCTTTTGCCCGCTCTGCAGCAGGCACGGGAACGGAGCAAAAGTTCCCGCTGTGCCGCAAATCTCAAGAATTTCGGTTTTGCCATAGGCAGTTACACTGATGACAATCAGGGGTTTTGGATGTATGGCAAGAATTCCTGGAAATATGGTACTTATACATACTATGGCGGTATAGCTCAGCATATAGCTCCTTATCTGGGATATTCTTCCGTTAATCGTTTCAATACTCCTAAAAACGGCGGTGGATCGGTGTTTTACTGTCCTTCGGATTTGGTGAAAAGAACTCAGTTGTACCCTCAAAGCTACTCTTTCAAAGCTTACGGGACCAACAAACTCAACGGCTTGCGCTACGACACCACCAGCAGCAGCAATGTTTTCGCCGGAACGCGTAAACTCAGCCGTATCAAAAAAGCTGCCACATACTGGACAACTCTTGACTACTGGAGTGCATCTTCCACTCTCTTTTCCGGCAGTAATGAGTGTCTTGTCAAAAACAGCCTGCGCGACAATCACGCTCAAGTCGTTCACAACAACTCCCCTACCAGAAATGTCCTTTATACAGACGGACATACGGGAAGTTCTCTGACTTCAAAACTTTTTTATGACGAAAACAGTTGGATTTACGACAGAAATATATAAAATAAGGAAAAAAAATATGAAAAAAACACTTTTTTACACGTTTTTTCTGCTGTGTGCCGGAAGTTTCGCCGCTGAAATCTCTTTTAACGGCAACTTTGAAAACGCTACCGCCGACAAACACGGCATCCTGTGGCCCCGCTTCTGGTACAAAACCCCTATTTCCAAAGAAACTTCTGTGCGTCTGACCAAAGAGCCCACCGAAGTGCATTCCGGCAAATTCGCCTTCCTTGTGGAACAGGAAAATGAAAAATCTGTTGCCAATGTCCGTTATCTGAAATCATTTCCGGTGGCTCTCAAAGACAAAGTAAAGCTCACTCTGTACGCAAGAGGTACAGGAAAACTCAAGATGATGCGTATTCTCTATCAGGGTGGGACCGGAAAATTTCTGCGTACCATCGGTTGGGGCAAAGTTGTGTCTGTTGATTCTCCTGACAAATGGGTGAAGTTGGAATTTTCTGATTCTTTCCCCGCCTTGAAGGCCAAAGGAACTCCCATCACCTCATATACTTTTATTCCTGTTATCCACGTTACCGGCGAAGCGGAACTGCTTATCGACGATATGAAACTTGAACAGTTCCCCGCAGCTGACGCTGTCAAAAAGTAAAAAGGGCCTTTGTATGAAAAATTTGCTTTTGTTTTTGTTTGCAGCTGCTGCATTGAGCGTTTCTGCTTCAGTTTCCATTAAAAAACTTCCCGAAGATTCCAACGGACACAGAACGATCGTCCTTGAAAACTCTCTTATAAAGGCGGGGTTTTCCACTCTGGGGGGGCGTTTGGTGCTTCTGACAGATAAGAGTTCCGGCAAGAATCTGACTTGCGATACCGGCTGTAAAGATTTCTTTATGTTCCGGGGCTTTGAACACAGCAACGTCCGTTACGATATCGACACTTTGGTCAATACTCCTGAAAAGGCGGTGCTCCGGCTCCGCAGTCAGTCGGTGACTGGAAGTTTTCAGTTTATCAAAGTGACCCGGACTGTGACTTTGAAAAAGGATGAATCCGTCATCCATACGGATCTTGAAATCCACAATCAAACTGAAAGTATGACCTCTCACACCTTACAATATTGGTTCCACGCCTTTCTGGGTGTTCCCGGAGTGACCAATCTTTATCACGCTATGACTGCCGACGGAGTGAAACGTTTTACGCCTGCTGACAAGATGAATAAAGTGCTCGTGAAACCGGTTCGCGGCTGGATCGCTATGAGCAGTGTCAAGGGCGGCGGTGTGGCGGTTATGCCCGAATACAAACGTTTTGATTACAGTTACACCTGGTGCTGCCGTCCGAAACTTGCTCAAGATACTCTGGAATTTCTCTACATTCCGGAAAGGGTCGATTGCGGTCGGACTCTGAAAAGTTTTTTTGATATCGGCGTGTTCCGCACTCTTGTGAATATCGACGGTTCTTCCCCTTCCGGCTGCGGTGAACTGAAATATGACGGAAAAAATCTGGAGGTGAAGATCACCGGATTCCGTAAATTTTCAGCTCCCCTTGAAATTTTTGTCAACGGCAAAAAAATCGCCGGGAAAAAAATCTCAGTTCTTCCCGGAAAGGTCACTTCTGTACATTTCCCCCTGCAAGCAGAAAAAAGCTATATTATCACCGCCAAAGCCGGTGATCTTGAACTGAATAAGGTCCAAAACCGCACGCTTGCTCCCGAAAGCAAGCAGCTCGTGTCAGACTTCAATACTGACGATTGGCAGATCAAATGGAGCGATAAGGTGAAAACGCCCTCTTTCAGCTGGCATAAGGCCTGGAATAAAAAGTTCCTTTTTCTCCTGCCTGCAATCGGAATGCGTGATGTCCTTGAACTTAAGCAGCGCAGCGGTTTTGTGCCTGAGATCCCCACGATTTTCCCTCACGACTGGCAAGTTTCGTGGCGGGTACAGGCGGATCTCTACACCGGTGAAAAGCTGGGTGTCAAGTTTCTGCCTGTGTTCGTCAGAGGAAAAAAATATGATATGATCGTTCTGGGCGGCAACACCAACGGGCCCCTCAAATGGGGACAGTTCCCTGGTGAATTCCGGAAAGATCTGCTTGAACGGGTCAAAAAAGGAACTCCTATGCTCCTTATCAATCCCGATACAAAAGAAAAAGAACTTGCTTCTCTCAAAGCTGGATTGAAGGAAATTACAAAAGAATTTACCGCTTCAACGGATCTTTCCTGTGCGCCGCTGCTGCCCGGGAGTCGGGTTTTTGCCGGAACATACGGCAAAGGCAAAGTGATGATCCTTCAGTTTCCCGGGATCGCCTTTCTGGCCCCTAAGATGCGTGACAGAAGTGTCATTCAGCAGCTTAACATCACGACCCACCGTTTTCAGGAGTACCAGTTCGCCTTTGTGCTGAAAGCGATGCGTGATCTGCTGGGGGAGAAAAAGGAGATCATCTCTCTGAAAAGTTCCGGCGATACTCTGCTGCTCAATGCCGCCGGGAACGGTCAGGGCGAACTTGAAATTTTCAATGCCTGGAGCGAAAGTGTCGGCAAAAAGAAGATCACTTTCAAAAAGGGCTCCAATAAAATCGCCCTTGCTCTTCCCGGGAACGGAACCTATTATATCCATCTGAAATCCGGCAATGATTTCGGTTTTGTCCGTGCCGTGAAAAAAGATGCTCTGCGCATTACTGAAATAAAGATGGCTGACTGGTTCCCCGGGGGAAAAGCCGTCACCGGTGAAGTGAAAGTTTCAGGACTTCAGAAAGGCGATAAAGTCCTTGTTGAGATCACTGACAACACAAACCGCAAACTGTTTTCCGCCGAAGGTACAAAGTTTGCTTATCAGCCCATCCACGCCCGGGTGATCCGGCATATCTTGCGGGCAGCCGTTATCCGGCAGGGCAAAGTTGTGACAGAGGCCAGAAAGGCTTTTTATCTGCCTGATGTCCCCAAAGTCAAAAATGATTTTATGGTGACGATGTGGACCAATAACGGTTATGTTCCGGATTACACAGTGCCCTACCGCTATGAACTTTTAAGGCAGATGGGGGTCAACGTTATGCTTTCTTCCGGCGGTGATACGGCCACGCACACTATGCAGTACGGAAATCTGGCCGCAGGTCCCATCTGGATCGCCTCAAGTTCTATGTTCTACAACCGTTATATCGAACGTTCCCTTGATAAATATTACAAAACTCTTGATAAAAAATTCCTGGTCAAGCCCAACTGCACCAACAATCCGGCGACCAAAGTCGTTGCAAAGATCCCTGAGATCTTCCGTATGTACGGCTGCCGTGATCTGGCTTTGCTGGGCGATGAGATGAGTATCGGCTTTTACTCAAGCCCTGTGGAGGTGTGCTATTGTTCCTTCTGTCTGGCAAAGTTCCGGCTCTGGCTCAAGGAACGCTACAAATCTCTTGAGGAACTTAACAAATCCTGGCGGTGTAATTTCAAAAACTGGGATGATGTCATTCCTATGACCTATGGAGAAATGATGCTCCACAACAGTCCCGCCCCCTGGGTGGAACAAAGTCGGATCGTAGCCATGTCGTTCTGTGAGCC
>JAZUPO010000290.1:0-2014 GCA_045605205.1 Victivallaceae bacterium | reverse complement strand
AGCTGCGAGAATCGAAAACTGAAGTTTCCTTTTCCCCTTGTCCCGGCGTAGTGCAACGAAGACGGAAAACCTTTTTCAGTAACGCTTTTAATTTTTGACAAAAAGTCAAAAATTAAAAGCGGTCTGTAAAAACTTTCTGGGGAAAATAGTTTTCTTACCTCCCCGTAATGGGAACAGAGCCTTATGTTAAAGAAAGATACGAAATGAAAACCTTACTTGCTCACAGTCCGGGGAATCCCCGAAATTCGGAAGGCTGTTTTGAAAAACTCAAAGACGGTACTCTCGTTTTCGCCTACACCCGTTACAATGGCAGCAATTTTCACGATGAATGTTCTGCCGATATCTGTTTGATCCGTTCCAAAGACAAGGGAAAAACCTGGAGTTCTCCTGAGATCATCGTCAAAAATAAAAAGCAGAATGTTATGTCCGTTTCACTGCTCCGTCTTCAGGACGGCAGCATTGGAATGGTCTATCTCGAAAAAAGTATGGTGCAGGATACGAAATGGATCGACTGCCGTCCTCTTTTTTCAGTTTCCTCAGATGAAATGACCTCCTGGAGCGATCCGGTGGATATAGCGTCATCCCCTGCTTTCTATATGTGCTGTCTCAACGACTGTCTTGTTCAGTTGAGCAATGGCCGCCTCATCTGCCCCGGATCGTATCACCGTTACAAAAAATCCCCCAGTGATTACGGCCGGGGGATCGGATTATTTTTCTACTCTGACGACAACGGTACGACCTGGGAACAGAGTTCTGAGTGCTGTTATCCGCCCCAATGGCTGGGAACCGGACTTCAGGAACCCGGTGTCGTTGAACTTTCTCCCGGCTGCCTTATGGCCTGGTTCCGTACCGGCGGCGGCTGCCAATACAAAAGTTATTCTTACGACAATGGTATGACCTGGTCAGAAGTTGTCCCAGCACCTGAATTCAAATCACCGGCCTCGCCGATGAGTGTCAAACGCAATCCTGCCAACGGCGATCTCTATGCCGTCTGGAACGATTACGATCCGGCACGCAGCATCCGTTTTGAAAGCGGCATTATGGGACGCACCCCGCTGGTACTGGGAATTTCCTCTGACAACGGCCGTTCCTGGCGTCACCACGTTATTGAGGACTCCCCCATTCACGGATTCGCCTATACGGCAATGTTTTTCAACGGCGATGATCTGCTTCTCGGATATTGCTGCGGGGGGCTGGACAGTTGTCAATCTATGCTTCAGGATCTCAAGATCAATATTATCAATTGGAAGGAACTTAACTGAAAATGTCTGCTGTACTTGAACGTTTTTCACTGGAAGGTAAAGTTGCTCTGCTCACAGGCGGAGCGGGACTTTACGGGAAACAGATCACCGAAGCCCTCTCTCAGGCAGGAGCCATCACCTGTATCGCCTCACGCAATTTGGAAAGTCTGCAGGAAATTGCAAAAAAATATTCCAACGTTCACCCCTTTGCACTTGATCTGGAAAATGAAGATTCCATCCGGAACGTTGTTTCTGAAATCATTGCCAAATTCGGAAAAATAGATATCCTGGTCAATAATGCCGTTACCCGCTGTGCCTGCGGCTCCTGGAAAAATCTGTCTATGGACGATTTTGACAAAAGCCTGCGTATCAACGGTTCCTCCCTCTTTCTGCTGACACGTCTGGTGGCTGAAGATATGGAAAAACGTCACGAAGGTTCCGTCATCAATATCGGCTCCTATATGGGAATGCGCGGTATGAATATGACCAATTACACAGGTGCCGATATGTATTCAGAAGATGACTGGACATCCCCCATCTACTTCTACGAAAAAGGCGGTATGCTGAACTTCACCCGCTTTGCGGCTTCTGTTCTGGGACGTTCCGGGATCAGGGTCAACTGTATCAGTCCCGGCGGATTGCGCACCCCCAATCACCACGAAAGATTCATTCAGAATTACAGTGCCAACACCTTTCTGGGCCGCCTTGCCAATGACACCGATCTGCAGGGCGTCATTATCTTCCTTGCCTCTGCGGCATCTGCCTATATTACC
>JAZUPO010000289.1:0-12440 GCA_045605205.1 Victivallaceae bacterium | reverse complement strand
GTTTCAGAACCTTTATCCACTTTTACAATAAGAAGCCCGGTATCTGGAAAGGTCTTAAAAAGAACCGTGCTTCCATCAATCACGCAGTTTCTGTTTCACGGGATTATGAGGTTCGTTCTCTTTCCTTTGTGGCTCCTGCACATACGCCCCGATTGGATATCAACTTAACGCTTTACGGACAGGGGCAGATTTTTATTGACGATGTGCAGCTGATCAAAAATGAGATAAAAGCCGGTGCTGTTGCTTATGTTACGCCCTGGACTTTTTTGGATAATACCTGGTGCATCGGTGAAAAACAGCCGGGAACCATTGTTTTTGAGATGCAGAATGAAAAGCGGGTCAAATACAAAAAACTGCTGATGACAGTGAAAATTCCTGCCGGATTCAAACTTCATTCAGGAAATGAAAAAAACACTCTGGTTTCTTTGAAGAAAAATCCGGACAACTCCAGTACGGCGGTTTTCAATATCCAGCCTTTTGTCGCCGGTATGCCCAAAGACGGGTACGGTATGTGGTCCTGTCCCTCTGTAACGCTGATTCCTGAAATCAGCAAATCTGAGACACTTTATCCCCTTGAATATCAGCTTTCTGAAGGCAATTGGAAAAGTGATGTAAAAATACTCAATCTCAAGGTCATCGCACCTTTGCAGGGCAAACGTCCCAAGAATTATGTTTCCGGTGTACAGGTCGTTCACGAATTCAATCTGCCCTCAGATAAACTGCCAGTCATCAGAGATTTTCTCAACCGGGCGGGGCTCAATGCTCTTCACGGGGGCAGCAACAATTTGAAAAAAAGCGTAAAAACTGTGGGAATGGCCCGCTATGTACAGCCCCATTTGCTTTGCAACGGTTACCGTTTGGGCGGAGCACGCAACCGGACTCCTGAATCTTATTTCCGCCAGATCGACGGCACGCCTTTTAAACGCGGCAATTTCAAGACCTGTCCTGTCGAAGTCTACAAAAGAGGGAAGTTTTACAGAGATGAAGTGCTGGGGATGCTGGAAGATATGTTGGTCAAAAATGATCTTGCCGATCAGATTATGCCCAACTGGGAGCCTTATTATCTCGACTTCAAAGGTTGTTTCTGCGATCGTTGCCGTGAAGAATTTGTGATTTATATGAAGGGCAAGGCCAAAGCTGAAGATATCCGTGCAAAATGGCCCCGGATGATTATTGACACTTACCGGGAAAGCTGGATCAAATTCCGTTCCTGGCAGCACGGCAGACTTATTGTCACCCTTGAAAAAGATATCAATGCTCTGGGGAAAAAGGCGGGTAAAGACTCCCATTTTATGCCTGAGATCGCCTGGAGTCAGCTTGTTGAATCTGACAAAAAAGGTTACGGTCAGTATTCACCCTTGGATTATATGGCAGAACTGCCCTGGCTTGAGCCCTGGGGACCTTACATTTTCAGCAGTTTTACTGAAAAATATACTTACTATCCCGGAATCCATTTGATCACTTTTACCGCAGCTGACGACAATAAAAAGTTTCTTAAACGCTATATTAAAAATCCTGCCAATCGTCCCAAACTGATTGCTCTGCCTCACGGATTCCAGTGCGGCACCTGGGTGACAGAACCTGAAGCCTTTGCTTTTGAAACACTGTGCTTCTTTCTGCAGGGGTGGGAAGGCTCTTTCGGTTACTATTTCCCCCGTGGCTACGACCACCGCTATTGGAATGCTCTGGCACGGGCCAATACGATTATTGCTGAGCACGAAAATATCGTTATGAAAGGTCAACTGAGCAAGGCTGCCTCTGTGACGGTTCTGACGCCTGTGCCCAAGCCTTTCTTTCCTGCTTTCTGGAGCGAAGGCGGCAACTTTAAGAAACGTCTGCCCGGACTTGCTACTGTGAAAATCGTACAGCTTAAAGCCTACCGCAACGGCAAAAATATGGTGGCCGCTCTGGGAAATTTCTGGCAGAAGGGAGAAGTTTTTGCAAAACTTTCTGTGAATGATCTTGATAAAAAAGGAACTTACACCGTCAACTCTTCTGACAACTATTCTCTCGGAACCTTCACCGGAGCACAACTTGCCAAAGGGATTACCGTTCACGCAGGAGCGTTGCGCTGGAATCTTTTGACCATTCTGCCCGGTAAGCAGATAAAAGGTGAAGTGATCCCCCAGAGTGCTTTGAACGGAATGATGAAAAAGCGTATTCCCGCAATCTTAAAGGCTGTGGAATGGGAAAAAAGATACGCAAAAAAGATGCTGGATGAGGAATCTGCCGATAATCCGGTCAATGATTTCAAGGCTGTGTATGAACTGAATAATGCCAAGGTAAATCTGAAAGCCGTTAATGTTAAAGGAAAGGATTATCTGCAGATCACCGCTCCTGACTATGTTGCTTTGCTTGATCCCGGTTCCGGAGCACGGATCGCTTCGCTCAAGGTCAAAGGTAAGGAATTGGTACATTCTCTCGGATTCGGGGCTGACGGCTTCTGGGCTCCTTTGAAAGTTTCTTTTAATGTGGTCAAAGGTTATAAGATCACCGGTATGGAAAAAAGCACGCACGGCATCAAAGTCGAACTGACCCGGACTTTGGGGCCCCGGGAAAAATCCACTCTTGCCGGATTGCGTATCATCAAAACTTTCTTTTTCAATTCCGGCAATATCAGTGTAAAAAGTTCTTTGACCAATAACAGTGTTGCGAATATTGAGTTTGCTTTCCGGTTTCACAATATTCCGCGTCACCTTGCCGATATCCAGGGTAAGGCCTATTTCGGCAACGTTCCCTTTGAGAGAGAACAGGCTCTCAAGATCGTTCGTTTTGGCAAAGCTGACGAACAGATCGACAAAGCCTACAAAGTCAAAAGGTTTTTGAATACTTCTGTTAAAAACTTCAAACTCAAAAACAGCGGTCTGCCCGATCTGCAGATATCTATGGGGGGATCTGTTCCTTACGGTGTGATTTTCTGGGATGCCGGCACCTTTTCCACGGTGGAACCGGTCTTTAACAAAATTGATCTTGCTCCGGGAAAAACAGCCGGGTTTGAGTTGGATTTCAAATGGTAAGATTATAAATCATCAATAAAAAAACTCTCCCGCTGAGGAGAGTTTTTTATTTGGGTGAAAACAACGCTGAAAATACAACAGCCTGAGATCTGAAAGATTATTTTTTCAGAACCTCATCCCAGGGCTTTTTCAAACTGTCCCGTAAAGAGGTGAAACAATTGAATCGTATAATGTGCCACAAAGCGGCGAAACCGTCACGCCAACCGATTTTTTTGCCTTCGTTATAGGAACGGGGAGCGTAAGAAATCGGAACTTCCCAAATACAGAGACATTTGGCTTTGGCAAGTTTGGCAGTCATTTCAACTTCAATACCAAAACGGTTTGATGTGAGGATCAAATTTTGAATGACCTCTTTTTTAAAGGCTTTGTAACAGGTTTCCATATCGGACAAATGAATGTCTGAAAAAAAGTTGGAAAGGAAGGTCAGAAACTTATTTCCCATTTCGTGACGGAAGAATCTAACCTGTCCGGGAGTTCCCATAAAACGGGAGCCGTAAACCACATCAGCTTTGCCGGACAGAAGAGGAGCCAGAACAATCGGATAATCTTCCGGAGTATATTCAAAATCTGCATCCTGAACCATCACAAAAGGCATTGTGGCTTCTCCGAATCCCCGGATCAATGCGGCTCCCTTGCCCTGATTGACCTCCTGATTGAGCAGCTTTACTTTGGGATTATCTGCAAAAAGCTGAAGTTTTTCCCAGGAATTGTCCTTTGACGCATCGTTTACAATGATCAATTCCCCCACTTCCGGACGGGCAAGAACACTCTTTACGATCGTTTCAATAGTCTTTTCTTCATTATAAACCGGCATAACAACGGTCAGGATATTGTTGGAGTCCATAATTATTTTTTTCCCAATTCTGCTGATCTTGAACTTGCGGCACGAACTGCTTGCAGGACGGTTCCTGAAAAGCCCTTTTCTGCTAATTTTTCCAAGCCTCTTGAAGTTGTTCCGCCGGGGCTGGTCACCTGGTCCTTAAGCACTGCAGGGTGGGTGCCTGTTTCAAGAACCATTGCCGCAGCTCCAAGAACAGTCTGGGCAGCAAGCTGCAAGGCGATATCCCGGGGGAGACCTTCGGCAACGCCTCCGTCTGCCAAAGCCTGAATAAATTCAAAAACGTAAGCTGGCCCGCTTCCGGAAAGGCCCGTGACTGCATCAAGAAGTTTCTCTGGAACCTGAAGACCGATTCCCGCTGCGTTAAAGATGTCGGAGGCAAATTTCAAATCCTCTTCCGAAACTCCAGGGCCTCCGGCAAAGGCGGCAGCTCCTTTGCCCACCAGAGCCGGGGTATTAGGCATAACACGGATAAGTTTTGTACTGCCGGTGAGGTTTGCAAGGGTCTCAAGTGTTACACCCGCAACAATGGAAATAATAAGTTTACCGCTGAATTTCCCTTGCAGCGGTGCTATGGCTGATTCCAGATATTGAGGCTTGACTGCGATCAAGACCTTTTCAGCATCCGCAAGAGCTGTTTCGATGGCGGAAGAACAGGGAACTCCTGTCGCATCGGTAAAGGCTGCAGCCGCAGCAGGATTGATATCAAAAGCTGTCATTTCTCCGGCTGAAAATACGCCGGACTGGACAATACCTCCGGCAATGGCTGAAGCCATTTTTCCGGCTCCGATAAATAAAAGTTTGCTCATAGGGAATGATCTTTCTTGCAACAATGTTATTTCTTGAACATACCGGCCACAGAGAGCAGCAGAACTGCAGCACCGAGAATATTGAGATACCAGGCAAACCAGACGAGTTTACCTTTTTTGACAAAGTTCATCAGCAAAGCAAGAGCCGCGAAGCTGACCGCCGCTGAGAGGCAGACTCCCCAGAGCAGCAGCGGAACAGAAAAGAGTTCAGTGGCCGGGGTGTTGCCTTTGAACATAGAATAAAGCTCAAGCAGGGCTGCACCGCCTATGGCGGGCAGGGCCAGTAAAAAGGAAAAGGTCGCCGCCGATTCACGTTCAATGCCGGTGATGATACCGCAGGAAATCGTCGAACCGGAACGGGATATTCCGGGAACAATGGCTATGGCTTGCACAACTCCGACAGTCAATGCCTGGCGACAGGTTATTTCAGAGAGTTTTTTGGGAGCTTCGCCGGGAGCCAACTGAATGAGCTTTTCTTTGGTGGAAAGTCTCAGTAAGGCTGCTGTGATGAGAAAACCAAAGCCGACAACGGGCAGTGAGGAAGAGAGCATTTCGTGATATCCGGTCACTTTGAGCGTTACTCCGAAAACTCCGGCAGGAATTGAACCAAGTATAATCAAACCGATAACGTGGAAATTTTCCTTTTTGAGC
The DNA here is from genome assembly GCA_045605205.1 of Victivallaceae bacterium. Taxonomy (GTDB): domain Bacteria; phylum Verrucomicrobiota; class Lentisphaeria; order Victivallales; family Victivallaceae; genus UBA1784. Next base: position 7,125 of record JAZUPO010000289.1, on the reverse strand, counting down.
AAACTCCACAATGTTTTGAAATAAAAAATCACAATTGCGGCAAGAGACCCTGCGTGGAGCAATATAGAAAGAGTCAAACTGTCACTGTTTTTGAATTTGAATAAAGAACTCAGCAGTTCCAAATGACCGCTTGAACTTACCGGCAGGAATTCTGTAAGCCCTTGAAGAAAGGCTAAAAGTGTTACTTTGAAAAATTGTTCCATAATTAAAAACTCTTTATGCTAAGTTGTTTGCAAAAAAAACTCTCTGTTACCGGCGGGGAGAGATTTTCCCCTGCTTGCGGGCCGCTTGAGCCGGAGCTGTTTTGGCTGATTTGTGAGCCGGTGCCATTTGAGGAGAAAGAACATTGCTCCCAGATGGCTGAGGCACAGCAGCAACAGGCTTGAGGGAAGGTTCTGCAACGGGGGCTTTTTTTACAGTATCTATTGAACTGTCAACTCCGGATTTTATACTGTTCCACACTTGTTCTATATGGGGGATAACCTGATTTTTGATATTCGGATTGAAATAAAAAAGACAGGCGATCGCAACCAGGAACGCTACCGCAAAACCAACAAAAATTCCGGCCAGAAAACAGCCGCTACTTGTGAATCCAAACATAGTTTTACTTACTCTTTCCGGAAATAATATTGAAAGGGGTTGCTGTAAATTTCAGTTCCAACACGGGAACACTCCAAGAGTTTGCCAACCGCGGGGCTGGATGCTCTGCACCGAAATAATGCCACGAACGGTTCTTTTTTTGCCACAATGCAAAACCGCCGCGGGTACCTTTCCCAAGGTGAAGCTGATCGGAATACCGGGGATCTGAGTCTGCAAGAAGCAGTTGTATTGTTCCGGGAAAGCCGTAATGGATCTCTTTTGCCGGGCAGGTCAAAACAGCTTTAGCTCTTTTCTGATGTTCCGGAGCGATATTAAAAAGCTCATTATTAAAAGGTAAATCACCTAAAAAATTCTCAAGCGTACCTGATTTGGAGACCCGGGAAAACACCTCAAGAGAAAGCACGGGAAGAGAGACTTTCCCGGAAACGATTTGTTCTGCGATTTCTTCTGCAACTTTTGATCCGGAGGAAAACTCATCTTCAAAGCCCTCAAGAGCCTCAGTGTTGTCGCCGTACAATCCTTTCAGCAATGCCGCTTCTCCGGGAGTCGGTTCCGCACCGGGTTTGTTTTCAAGAAAACGCAAACGCTCAGCATCGATTCCGGTGTTGGCTGATACTTCTGCAATGGTTTTGCCCTGAGCACAACGGATGGCAAAGAGATTGAAGTTTCCGTTATTTCTGTTTTTCGGTTGAGTCAGAAGCCAAAGCTGCTGCAGCTCTTTTATTTCACCGGCGTCTGCCTTGAGAAATTCCATTATGCGGTCAAAGTATTCAAGAGTCGTATGCTGTTTGTTCTGCAAAAGATAGCTGACCGTTGCAGGCGTTACCCCCAACGCTTCCGCCAGACTCTTTTGAGTCAGATTCCGTGACTTCAGCAATCTTTTCAGCGTCTGACCAAACTGTTCTTTCTCTATGTCCATACAAATAATATGCTCCTGAATAACATAACTCTTTCAAGCTGTTTAACAATATAGCATAATTTCAGCTTAATTCAAATTAAAATTCACACTCAATAGCAGAAAATGCTAAAACTTTACGAAAATCTTTCGGTATTTCTGCCTTAAAAGAACACATCTTCCGGCTTTCCGGGTGGGGGAGTTCTATTTTCCAGGCGTGAAGCAGCTGCCGCTCCACCCCTTCGATATTGCTTCTGCTGCCGCCGTAAACCTGATCCCCGAGGACAGGAAAACCCAAATGGTTCATATGAACTCTGATTTGATGTGTCCGTCCGGTGGCGATCTTGACTGCCAGAAGAGACAGAGGAATATTATTGGCGGCGCCTGTTCCGAGAATACGGTAACTTGTAATTGCGGTTTTTCCGTTGCGTTCCACAACCGCCATTTTTTGACGATTTACCGGATGACGACCGATCAAGGTGACGATCTCGCCTGTGGGACGGGAAGGTACTCCGCGAACGATCGTCAGATAGGTCTTGGAAACCTCCCGGTTGGCGAAGGCATTGCCCAGATGAAACTGGGCTTCGGGAGTCTTGGCGATGACCAGACATCCTGAAGTGTCTTTATCAAGACGGTGGACGATCCCAGGACGGCTGTTGACTGCTGCCTCTGAAGCTAAAGCCGGATAACGTCCCAAAAGAGCATTGACAACAGTTCCTTCCTGATTCCCGGCTGCGGGATGTACGACTACGCCCCAGGGCTTGTCGATAACCAGCATAAAGTCATCTTCATAAAGAATGGGAAAGTCAAATTCCTCAGCCTGAGGCGGAACCGGGGCTGAAAACTCCGGCATAGCCACGGTGACCCGCATCCCTTTTTGCACCGGAGTTCGGGGGACAACGACACATTGGCCGTTGCACTGAACTGCTCCTTCTTTAATGATTTTTTGCAAAAAAGTTCTTGAAGAATCCGGGAGCATTCGGGAAAGTGCACGGTCAAGCCGTACACCGGCTTCCTCCGGCGTAACGGTAAATTCAAGAATCTGCACTTTTCTGCTCCTTGCGGCGCAGGAATACGAACAGCATAGCCGCTCCTCCTGCGATCAGGAATACGCCGATCAGCTGGGCCGGAGTAAAAAGGTTCATAATCAGCTTATGATCTCCTCTGGCAAACTCGTTGATAAAACGCAGTATGCCGTAGGAAAGCAGATAGGTCGCAACGGCAACTCCACGGGGAGCCTTGCGGACAAGATAGAAATAGAGCACTGCAAAAAGCAGATTTTCTCCGGCTTCATAAAGCTGCACCGGATGCAGGGGAACTTCTCCATAACGCAGGGAGGCTTCACTGCCGGCAGGATAGGTGACTCCGATAAAAAGTTCAGTAGGCTTGCCGTAGCAGCAGCAGTTGAGGAAACAACCTATTCTGCCGCAGGCGTGGGCGACTGCCATTGCCGGTGCAAAGCCGTCAAACATCCTGACCAGGTCGATTTTTGCAATACGGCTGTAAACGATCAATGAGGCAAAAGCCAGTATGAATCCGCCGTAAAAAACCAATCCCCCCTGATCTATGCGGACAATACCAAGCAGATTGTCCCGGTAGTGGTCAAAAAATTGAACCACATAAAAGATCCGGGCCCCGAGGACCCCGGCGATCAACGCCACCATAAGTGCATTGGAACATTGATCTTTGGTCATACCGGTATATTTACGGTTGCTGTTGAGGATCAGAGAGGCAGCCACAAGCCCTATGGCCGCCATAACGCCGTACCAGCGTATGGTAAAAGGTCCGAGTTGAAAGGCTATAGGATCCATAATCAGTTTATTTCTTTCTTTTGCTTTGCAAGGTTCTTTGCAGTGTATTCAATGGCCAGAACAAGAATGAATCCGGCAAACGCAAGGATCAACGCTGTAAAAAAACTTGAGTTGATTTCCGGCATAATATTGGCATTTTCAATTTTTTCTGCGATTTTCCACGGCCATACTTTTCGCAGTGAGCCGAGCATAAAGCCAATCAGAACTGCGACTGTGAGGTCATTGTATTTTTTCAGCAGCCAGGAAAGGAAACGGACAAATACAGAAATCCCGAACACAAGCCCCAAAAAGAACAGCAGCAGCGTGCAAAGGTTTTCTGCCATATTGGAAAATTTCTTCAGTTGATTTACTGCATCAAGAACATACTGATATTTCCCCATAAGAAGCAAGATGAAACTCCCTGAAATCCCCGGCAGGATCATTGCACAAATGGCGACTGCTCCGCAGAGCACCAAGTACCATTTACCCTCCGGCGGAGACGACAGGGCCGGCAATCCCACAATGAGAAAACCGCATACGGCTCCCAGAATCAGGACCGCGTAACGGTCAAAACTCCAATGTTCCACTTTGTGCCATACAGTAACAACTGATCCTAGAACAAGTCCGAAAAAGAAGGCAAGGATCAGAGCCAAACGGTGTTGCAGCATCCAGGAAATGGGCGTCGAAAAAAGAAGTATCGCAGCAGCGATACCCAGACCGAGGGAAAGCAAAAACGGCCAGGGCAGTTGCTTGTACAACTTTTTAAGCTGAAATGAACAGCACATCTTGACGGTATCAAGATCCAATATCTGCTTGATAGAGTCAAGAAGTTCGCCGTAGATGCCGAGAATAAAGGCCATCGTTCCTCCGGAAACGCCAGGGACAACATCAGCTGCCCCCATAATCGTTCCGCAAAAAAAGATTTTCAGGCACTCTTTCAGAGAACGTTTTTTTTCTGTGCCGTTTCTTTGCATAGTTAAGTTTTATACCTTTAAGTTAAAGCGTTGCCGCTTTGCTGTAATATTGGTAAAAAAGCAAGAAAAGTTGAGTTTACCGCTGAGTTTTGATGAATTCTCTGGCCTTGCTGATCAACTTAAGAAGCTCTGCGTCCCGCTCTTCCTGGGGCATTGCGAGGAATGCTCCCATAAGTTTGTTTTCATCTTCAGTCAAACTGGTATAAGAAGAAGCTGTGCTTTTGCCCTTTGAACACCAAGCCGAGACAATATTGGCTTGTGCCGCAGCAGGCAGAACATTGAATACATCCAAGAGTACCTTCTGGTCGCTGACCATTTCCACAAGTTCTGCGTGGCGGCGGTAAGTCGGACCGATCCGGCGGGGTTTTGCAATATCGTTTTCCCGCAGCAGATCTCTGAGAGAGGGGTAAAGTTTTCCCCAGGTTTCGTTTTTCATTTGCCGGGTCTGCTTGTTGATGAAACGGCGCAGCAGTTCGATCCGGATACCGGTTTCTCTGGAAAATTCACTGAATGCAGACTCTGCATTTTTGGGGGAGTGTTCCCGAGAAAAGTTTTCTTGTTTTTCGTCATTCATCATTAATCAACGCTCCAATATCTTATCAAATTCTCCGGCAAGCTGCATCAGACGCATAAACTCCTCTTCTTCATAAGAATGGAGCGTGTGCAGATAACTGATGGCACGGCGTGCATTGCGCCGGCCGGTAAGGTGTATTTTTTCAACTTTGCCGTTTGCATAAAAAACGGCGATATATTCTTTGTGCAAAAAAGGCAATTCCACAAGGAGAGGCGTGTTGGGAGAGCTTTTTCCCGGTTGTCCAAAGTAAAGATAGTGACAATTTGCATAACTCAGAGAGTGACTGCTGCTGTCTTTGTATTTGATCAGGGGACAGCTGAGCAGACGGCGATCGATTTGTTGCATATCGATCAGTTGTCTGAGTCCGGCGATGCCGGGGACGGGCCATTTTTTATTTTTTTTGACCGCTGCAAGCAGGGCTTCACCGGCCCTGGAAATTCCTTGCAGGCAGGAATTTTGCTTTTGTTTGGGCAGAACAGTCTGAAGTTTTACCGGACGTTTTGGTGCAAAGGGCACTTTTGTGGTTTTTCTGCCGGAAGGTACCTGAGGTGCTGAAACGATCTCAAAGAGAAATTGTACCGGAAAAATCATTGCTGTACGGGCGATATGTTCATTCAAATCACAAGGCGAAAGGTCAGTACTCAAAAAGCCGTCCTTCATTCTTTTTATTACGGCCCAGGCCGGACGCACGGTTACGGTATCAAGATTTTTTGATGCTACATCTGTTACATCGTTCCGTACATAGAATGCGGCAACTCCCTCAGAGGAAAATTGTTTTTGCCACGCAGCCGGAAACGGACCGAATTGAGGAAAAGAACTCAAGGCTGTTGTTCTGTCAATTGCTGCCGAAGATGTGTAAATAGTGACAGTTTCATTGGAACCGCGGATGACAGGGGTGACCGCATATCCTTGGATCACAGGGAATTTTATGATTTTTTTCTGTTGGTCAACTTGGACAGCTGACATAAATTTCATCTTGGAAACAAGAGCGGAAAAGAGTTTGCCCTGTTTGTCCGGAATTGTCAGTGCACCGTGGAAACCGTGAAAGTTATCCACGTTGTTATCTTCATCGCAGACAATTGTAAAACGCCAGACACCGGAAATATTTTTCAAAACGTCTTGCGGGGACATTTGAAAAAAGAGCTGGCAAATCTGCCGGATGTTGTCAGACAATTCTTTGTCCGTATTGAAAAGTTGTTCCAAACCTTCCGGAGTCATATTCAACGCTCCCGCTGCAAAAGTATCGGACGGCAAATTGTTGAAATATCGGCTCAAGTCGGTATTGACGGGGGAAAAAAGATTCCACAAAACGCCTTTGGGGGAAGGGGGAAGCAGCAACCTCGCTTTGTTTTTGAAAATACCTTGTCCGCCGGAAAGTTCTTTGGAACTGAGCCCCCATCCTTTGATTTCGTGGATTCCCAAGAGACGGGCAAGAAGTTCAAAACGTGAGACGAGACATTGGGCATTCCGCTTCTGCTGATCCGGCATTGCGGAATCCCAAATGTATCGTTCTGTTTCTCTGATGATCTGTTTCCAAGCTGATTCTGCCCGGTAATTGGAACTGATTACATAAGAACTGCCACCGGGTTCCAAACTTTGAGCGATCCGTTCAAAACGCTCCCTGTCGGAATCGGGGGCTGAGGAACAGCATCCGCATAATCCGACAAGAAGTGCAGTTATGGATGAGCAAAAAAACAGTTTCATACAGAAAAACTTTCGCTCAAAGCAGCTTAGAGCAATTCAGCGATCTGGACTGCATTCAAAGCAGCACCTTTGAGCACCTGATCTCCGGAAACAAAGATATCGAGACCTTTTTTATCGTTGCGTGAAATGTCCTGACGGATACGTCCGACCTGAATATCATACTGCTCAGCAGCTTCAACGGGCATCGGATAGAGTTTCGCATCCGGATCATCGACGATCTGGAGCCCGGGGGCTGCACTGAGAATGGCACGGGCTTCCGCAGGAGTGATGTCATTTTCAAATTCCAGATTCAAGGCTTCAGAGTGGGCACGAAGCACGGGAACACGCACGCAGGTGCAGGAAACCTGAATGGAGTCATCGTGGAGCATCTTGCGGGTTTCATTGAGCATCTTGAGCTCTTCTTTTGTATAACCGTTGTCAACGAAACTGTCAATGTGGGGAATCAGATTGAAACCGATCCGGTGAGCAAAGGCTTTGGGACAGATAGGCTCATTGTTGAGAAGCTGGCGGGTCTGTTCAATAAGTTCGGCCATACCTTTAGCTCCGGCTCCGCTGGTAGCCTGATAGGTGGCAGCCACCAAACGGCGG
>JAZUPO010000288.1:0-11842 GCA_045605205.1 Victivallaceae bacterium | reverse complement strand
ACATACCACATCTCGGTTTTGGGTTCTGAACCGTCGGCAAAGCGCCGGCAGGCCTGTTCATCGGGGTGGACTTGCAAACTCAGCCGCTCCCCGGCATCAATCAGTTTTATAAGCAGCGGGAAACACTTTGTATCAATGGCCTTGCTGCCGATAAGGGCACGGCCGTAATGACGGACAAGTTCAGAAAGAGGAGTTCCCGCCAATTCGCCTTCTGAGACAACGCTTTCAGCCCCCGGACGGTCAGAAATTTCCCAGGCTTCACCGGTTTTGATTCCGGCGGGAGTTTCTCTTTTAAGCAGTTCACTCATCAAAGTACCGCCCCAGATGCGTTCCTGATAGACGGGGGTGAATTTCAGGGGGGCAAGATTATTGATTTCCGGAAAATTCATTATGACTCCTCCTCAATACTGTATTTACGGCAGATTTCCACAAACTCCGGATCCAGTCTGCAGACCCGGTGATTCACAGCATCAACAGATCCCAGCACCACATATCCTTCAGCCAGCAGCACACCTTCACGCATAACTTTGGTAACGATCTTGATCCTTACCCGGGAAATTTCGGCTACTGCCGACTGAAAGGTGAGCAAATCATCATATCTTGCCGGAATATGATAACGGCAATTGGCTTCAATGACCATCAGCAGCCATCCCCGTCGTTCCAGTTCGCTGTAAGGCAATCCGCAATCCCGGAGCATTTCGGTTCGGGAACGTTCAAAAAATTCGAGATAGTTTCCGTAATAAACCACCGCCATTTGATCGGTGTCGCCATAGGAAACGCGGTAGGTGGATTCGTGATACATATTCAACCTCAGTCAGCTGTTTTCTGTTGGATCACAGCAACGATTGCATCCACAGTCTCATCAAGAGAGAGATTTGAACTGTCGATGACGACGGCATCGTCTGCTGCTTTAAGGGGAGCGGTCGTCCGGGTGGAATCCTGAAGATCCCGGGCTTCGATTTCTTTTTGGATACTTTCCAGCGTGGCCCCGGGAGCACATTCCCCCTGTACAAGCCGCCGTCTGGCACGTTCTGCCGCAGATGCAGTAAGAAAGATCTTGACTTTGGCATCAGGGAAGATCACGGTTCCAATATCTCTTCCTTCCATAACGATCCACTGCCCGTTTGCACTTGAACGCTGTACAGGAAGCAGAAATTCCCGGACAAACGGGATCTTGGCAACGGCACTGGCTCCTGCGGCACATTCGGGAGTACGCAAACGCTCTCCGGGGTCGACACCGTTGAGCAGCAATTTTGTTCCGTTAAAGGAAATGGAAATCTTCTTCAACTCTTCAGGCGTGATATTTTCAGGGGCCACATTCATTTGCAGGAGTGCATAAGCCACCGCCCGGTAAAGACTGCCGGTGTTGACGTGAGTAAAATTCATTCTGGCGGCAATGGCACTTGCAACGCTGCTTTTTCCAGCTCCGGCAGGCCCGTCGATTGCTACGACCGTTGAACTCATATTGTTCCCTCCTGATAAAAAAAGTCCGACCTGATTGTTCAAACAACAATCCGCCGGACTTGTATTGAAAAATTCGTGCGGATTAATGTCCGCTGCGGCTCTTGAGACGTCCGCTCTTCAAGAATCCTTCATAGTGACGCATAGTCAAATGGGATTCCAACTGGCTCATAGTGTCGAGAACGACCCCGACCATAATCAGCAAGCTGGTACCGCCGAAGAACTGGGCAACCATAAAGGGGATGTCAAATTTACTGTAAAGGAACATCGGGAAAAGTGCCAGAACCAGGAGGAACACAGCACCGCCTGCAGTGACCCGGGTCATTGTGGCATCCAGGAAGTCAGCAGTGGGCTGTCCGGGACTGATACCGGGGATGTAGGAACTTTCCTTTTTCAAATTGTCAGCGATCTGCAGGGGGTTGAACTGATTGGCGACCCAGAAGAAGCAGAACACAAGGATCAGGATACCGTAAACGATCATATACCCGGCACCGTCCTGACGGAACATCGTAGTCAAAGTGATCCAGAAGCCGCCGTATTTGGAAGCCAATGTCTGGAAGATGAATTCAGGAACCATCATAATGGCACCGGCAAAAATGATGGGCATCACATTGGCAAAGTTGACCTTGAGGGGCATATAAGTGGAGCCGGTATTCATACTTTTACCGACGGTTTTGCGGATCATCTGAATGGGCACTCTGCGGTAGCCCTGGGAAAGAAGGATCGTAGCGGCTGTCACAGCACAGAAAACCGCCATAAGGAGCAGCAGCTGCACAGGACCGAAGGTGACACCGCCGGGAGTTTTTCCAGAAGAAGCCATCTGCACCAGCTCAACGATGGAGTGGGGAAGTCTGGAAACAATACCAATGGTGATGATCAGAGACACACCATTACCGATACCACGCTCAGTGATCTGTTCACCGAGCCACATAAAAACCATAGTCGTACAGGTCAAAACGACAGTGTTGACCAGAACGAATACAGTGCTGTTGCCAACAAAAAGAGGAGATGCGGGAGCAGGCAGACCGATACGGGTGGGATCGATCATTGCCATAGTAACCATAATGCCCTGAATCAGACAGACGGCAATGGTCAGATAACGTGTCCACTGGGTGATTTTTGCCCGGCCGGACTCGCCTTCACGCTGGATTTTTTCAAGCTGCGGCAGAACAGGGACCAACAGCTGCATAATGATTGAAGCGGTAATATAGGGCATAATACCCAGAGCACCCAATGCAAAGTGAGTCAAGGCACCGCCCGAGAAAACGTCGATCATACCCATCACACCGCCGGCGTTCTTGGCAGCCATACTCTGCATAAAATTTTCCAGAGCCGCAGGATCAACTCCAGGGCAAGGAATGCTGCTTGCGAACCGGACCAGAACAATAATCAGCGCTGTGAAAAGCAGACGGGTACGCAGCTCTTTGACTTTGAAAACATTGAGAAATGCCCGCAACATATTGACTTAATTTCTTTCGTTTAGGTTTTAACTAATACTCCGGGACACCGGAAAACCGGTGTCCCGGAAACTTGCTCAAGGTCTTAACCGATCACTTCGGTTTTGCCTCCGGCAGCTTCGATCTTGGCGATCGCAGCCTGAGAGAAGGCTTCAGCCTTGACAGTAACAGCTTTGGTGATCTCGCCATTGGCCAGGATCTTGATGGGCAAAGCAGCTTTACCCAGCAGGCTCTTGGCACGCAGGGTTTCAGCGTTGACTTCTTCGCCTGCGTTAAAGTTCTTCTCAATGACGCTCAAGTTCACCAACTGGAAAATAATCCGGTCGGCGTTCTTGAAACCCCGTTTCGGCAGACGCCGGAAAAGAGGAATCTGACCGCCCTCAAAGAAGGGACGGATAACCGCACCGGTACGGGACTTCTGTCCCTTATCGCCGCGTCCGGCAGTCTTTCCGAGTCCGGAGCTGTCGCCGCGACCAACCCGCTTGCGTTCCTTGCGGGAGCCGGGAGCCGGTTTCATATCATGCAGTTTCATAATTCAAAACTCCGACATTAGTTGTTTTCGGTTTCCGCCGGAGCTTTCTCCGGCATAGCCAGACCGCGCTTTGCGTAGACAGCTTCACGGGTAGTGAGAGCGTCGATAGCAGCAAAGGTAGCCTTGGCCACGTTGATGGAATTGGACGCACCGAGAGACTTTGCGAGCACGTCTTTCACACCGGCAAGCTCAAGGATGGCGCGCATTGCACCGCCGGCGATCAAACCGGTACCGTGGCTTGCAGGACGGAGAAGGACGCGTGCACCACCGAATTTGCACTCAATTTCGTGAGGGATGGTATCGCCATTCATAGGAATGGTGACCAAATTCTTATGTGCAGCCTCGCTGCCCTTGCGGATAGCGTCTGAAACTTCATTAGCTTTGCCGTAGCCGTAGCCGACCCGGCCATTACGGTTGCCCACCACGACCAGAGCGCCGAAACTCATATTTTTGCCGCCTTTGACGACTTTGGCGCTGCGGTTGATGGAGATCACATTTTCATCAAACTCGCTGACGACAGCGGGTTCGTTGTCACGTTCACGTCTTGCCATATTCCGTTCCCTTATCCTTAGAACTTGAGACCATTCTCACGGGCAGCTTCGGCGATAGCCTTGATGCGGCCGTGATACTTGTAACCGGAACGGTCAAAGACCACTTCGGTAATGTTGGCGGCCTTGGCAGCCTCGGCAGCGAGTTTGCCCAGCAGCTTGGCACCATCCATATTGGGACGGTTGTTTTCATCAGCCTTGAAGGCGGAGCTCAAGCTGGAGGTCGCAGCCAGAGTACGGCCGGCGACATCATCGATGAACTGACAATAGATGTTGTTCGTCGTAATGCTGACACAGAATCTCGGACGGGCAGCCGTACCGGAAATCTTGAGACGGATCCGGTTGTGACGGCGTGCGCGCTGAGTTTTTTTATCGATTTGAGACATTTTATGCTTCTCCTTAAGCAAACGCGGCTATTAACCGGCAGATTTGCCTTCCTTCAGAATGATGCGTTCATCCACATAGCGGATGCCCTTGCCCTTGTAGGGTTCCGGGGGACGGAAACGACGGATCTGAGCGGCGGTTTCGCCGACCAGCTGCTTGTCGATTCCCTCAATAATCATCTTGTTTTCGGGGGTAACGGTCAGCTTGATCTCTTTGGGAACTTCAAACTCAATAACGTGAGAGTAACCCAAATTGAGAGTCAATTTGGAACCGGCCAGGGAGGCTTTGTAACCAACGCCGACGATGGCAAGTTCTTTCTTGAAACCGGCAGTAACGCCGATGACCATATTATTGATCAAGCTGCGGGTCAGGCCGTGCATAGCGTTGGCCTGGCGGGTATCGTCGAGGGGAGTGACGATAATATCATTGCCTTCCACAGCGGCGGCGACGTGGGGAGGAAGTTCCAGTGTCAGTTTGCCCTTGGGGCCTTCCACTGTCACAACCTTATCCGCCACGGCGAACTTGACGCCGGCAGGGAGTGCGATAGGTTTCTTACCAATGCGTGACATTTTAATAATTCCTTATTCGCGCACGATTACCAGACGTAGCAAATGATTTCACCGCCGACGTTTTCAGCTTTCGCCTTGCGTCCGGAGATGATACCTTTGGGGGTGCTCAAGACCACGATACCGAGACCGTTGCGGACACGGGGGATTTCCGCACAACCGCAATGGACACGGCAGGAGGGCTTGGACACACGCTCCAAACCGGCGATGACCGGCTTGCCGCCATAATATTTGATTTCAATTCCGAGAGTGCGTTTTGCACCTTCCCCGGAAACAGCAAAGTCACCGATGTACCCTTCTTCTTTGAGAACGGCGGCGATAGCGACCTTCTCATTTGAAGCGGGCATAGCGATTTTTTTCAACCCAGCCGCACCGGCATTGCGAATGCGGGTGAGCATATCGGCGATGGGATCCTGCATACTCATTTTCTGCTTTCCTCCTGATTACCAGCTGGCCTTGGTGACGCCGGGAATCTGACCTTTGGAGGCCAGTTCACGGAAACAAATGCGGCAGAGCTGGAACTTGCCGATATAGGCACGGGGACGGCCGCAAGCCCGGCAACGGGTATACTCCCGCACCTTGAACTTGTTGGGGCGGGCAGCCTTGACCATTAAACTCAATTTAGCCATGATGACAAGTTCCTTTCCTTATTCCTCAAAGGGCATTTCCAACATACGGAGAAGTTCCATAGCGGCAGCATTATCCTTTGCGGTGGTCACAAAAGCGATGTTCACACCCAGGGGATATTTCAGCTTGTCCGCATCGACTTCGGTAAACACAGAGGTATCGCGGATACCCATATTGTAGTTACCGACTCCGTCAAACCCCTTCTTGGGGATACCGCGGAAGTCGCGCACACGCGGCAGAGCGTTGTGCACGAAGCGGTCCAGAAACTCATACATACGGTTGCCGCGCAGCGTAACCATAACGCCGTTCTGCATACCGACACGGAGTTTGAAGTTGGAAACGTTCTTGCGCGCCTTGGTGATGACGGGCTCCTGACCGGTCATAGCGGCCAAGTGCTTTTTGGCTTCGGTGAAACTGTCACGCTCGGCGTCAGAGGAGATACCGGTGGAGATAACGATTTTCTCCAGTTTCGGGATGTCCATGACGTTGGCAATGTTCAGCTTTTCAGCCAGAGCCTTGCGCACTTCTTCCAGATATTTTTTCCTCATATCGGGCATTTTAACTTACTCCTGCGACTTCTTGTTCACATTGGAAACATGAACTGAAACGGACCGTTCGACCAAGCCGCCGTTGGGGTTGGCCTGGCTCTTGCGGATGGTGCGTTTGCCCATCTTGGCAGCAGCACCGGCGTTAGCCAGATTGAGAACCACACGATCCTTACCGGTCAGGATGGCAGCAACAGTGGCTTCTTCGCCTTTGAAGTTGCCGGCATTGACCACAACTTTGTCGCCTTTTTTGACGTGGTATTTTTTCATTACAGCACCTCCGGCGCGAGAGAAATGATCTTCATGAAGTTCTTGTCGCGCAGTTCACGGGCCACAGGTCCGAAAATACGGCTGCCAATGGGGTTCTTGTCTTTGTCGATAAGAACAGCGGCGTTCTCGTCGAAACGCAGATAGGAACCATCGGCACGACGGATCTTCATCTTGGAGCGGACGATCACAGCCTTGACGCGCTGACCTTTTTTGACAGTACCGTCAGGCAGAGCTTCCTCAACGGCAGCACTGACAATGTCACCGACTACGGCGTGCTTTTTCTGCTGGCCGAGAACAGTGATCACCAGCAGGGACTTTGCCCCTGAGTTGTCGGCGACCTCTAATATGGTTTGCATCTGAATCATGATGACTTGTTCCTTACTCTTCCAGCGTTAATCAGGCCTCGACGGCATCGTTGGAGATCGCGTGGCTGATGATTTCAACCAGACGCCACCGCTTGTTTTTGCTCAAGGGGCGGGTCTCAACGATCCGGACGGTATCGCCGATCTTGGCTTCGTTATTTTCATCGTGAGCGGCAAAATTCTTGCTCACTTTGACGATCTTGTGATAGCGGGGATGGGCGGTGCGGCGTTCGACTTTAACAACAATGGTCTTGTTCTGAACGTCACTGACCACAACTCCGACCCGCTCCTTGCGGTTGCCGCGGACGGCTACAGTGGCTTCGCTCATGCTTTCACCTCTTTATTTTTCCGGGCAGTTTCCTCGGTCAGGCAGCGGGCGATATCGCGACGCAGTTCCTTGACGCGGGCAGTTTTTTCCAGCTGTCCGGTACGGGATTGAATTTTAAGATTCAGCTTTTCACGACGCATTTCGAGGACCTTGTTGGTCAGTTCTTCGTCGGTCAGCTTGACTATATCAACGTACTTCATTTGGGTTACCTGTTATTAATTCTCACGGGCCAGGAATTTGCAACGCACGCAAAGCTTGTTGGCAGCGCGGCTCATAGCTTCCTTGGCAATGTTTTCACTGCAGCCTGAAATTTCGAACAGGATACGACCGGGCAGAACCGGAGCGACCCAACCTTCAACAGCACCTTTTCCCTTGCCCATACGGTCTTCAAGAGGCTTCTTGGTGAAAGAGCGGTACGGAAACATCCGGATCCACACTTTGCCGCGACGCTTCAGGTGACGGTTGATAGCCACACGGGCTGCTTCGATCTGATTATTGGTGATGTACCCACGGGTCAGCGTCTGGAGAGCGAAATCGCCGAAATCCAATTTATTATTGGTAGTGGCGAGGCCTCCGTTATTTCCGCGCTGAACCTTTCTGTACTTTACCCTTTTTGGCATTAACGGCATTTTCTTCTTCCTCCAGGGATTCCTTATGGCAAATCCAAACCTTCACACCGATCTTACCGGCCTGAGTGTTGGCATCGACGTAGCCGTAATCAATATTGGCCTTCAGAGTATGAAGAGGAATACGGCCTTCCTTATACTGTTCCTCGCGGGCGAGTTCGGCGCCGCCGAGACGGCCGGCGCAATTGATTTTGATACCATCGGCACCATTGTCCATCGCCAGCTGGATAGCACGTTTCATCGCACGGCGGAAGCCGATACGACGTTCGAGCTGCTGAGCGATGCTTTCGGCCACCAGCTGAGCATTGGTCTCAGCGCGGCGGACTTCAGCGATGTCCACGAACACTTCTTTGCCGGCGGCCAGCTTGGCGAGGGCGACGCGGAGTGCTTCGAGATCCTCACCTTTTTTGCCGACCAGAACACCGGGGCGAGCGGAGTGAATGGTAACACGCACTCTGCTGGCGAAGCGTTCGATCTGAATACGTGCAATAGCAGCAGCAGGACGCATCTCACGGATGCGGGCACGGATCTGAAGATCCTCCTGCAGCCAGTCACCGAACAAAGTACGTCCGGCGTTTTTCTTATCGGCGAACCAGCGTGATTCCCAATTGTGGTTCAACGCAGTTCTGAGACCGATCGGATTGACTTTCTGTCCCACGATTCGATTCCTTATTGATTGTCGGTCAGAATGACTTCAAAATGACTGGTCCGTTTCCGGATACGACCGGCCGATCCCCGCGCTTTCGGACGAAAACGCTTGATGATGGGGCCCGGACTCACCAACGCTGCTTTGACTGTCAGCAGCTTGCGGTTCACATCGCAGTTGTTTTCAGCGTTTGCCACTGCAGAACGCAGAGTATCACCGATGAGAGCAGCCGCCTTGCGGGGGCTCAGATCGACGATGGCAAGTGCTTCAACTGCACTCTTTCCCTGGATCAGGCGGGATATATGCCGCGCCTTTTCAGGAGAAATCCGCACGTTTTTGGTTAAAGCTCTAACTTCCATAATCTTAACATTTTTCCTTTTTGCATCAGCCGGCTTCAAGTTTCCTCTTCACCTGAAGAGAAATCCCGGCTCAAAAGAGTCCACCCGGCTGACCGGGTTTTTCCGGTTTCACCCGATATCGAACTTGAAACTTTTGCGATTCTTCCCTTTGATCCGTTTTCGCACTTGCTCCCCGCCGGGAGCCGGATCGAAACCGCATCATTCCTCATTCTCTTTCGGACTGAACCGGACACATCAAAAATCCTCTTTTTACTGCTTCCCGACAGTTCAAAGTATCTTTTTGATGCCCGCACCCCCTGCCAACAATTGTTTTTAATCTTTCACAAAGCAAAAGATCTTCCCGTAAAACATCGTCTCAAGGATGTGCTTTTTTGCGGTTTCACCCTCGGCTCAACAGAGCCGCCAAATTCCCGGCAAACAGTTCAGCATCAACCATTTTCCGAAAATTTGCCGGCTGCGCTATGAGTTTCAGACAAACCAGCAAAACGCTCAATCACAAGTATATTTCACACTTGCAATTTTCATAATATAGCACAAAAGTACCATATAATCAAATGATTTTTTAAAAAAATCGTATTTTTTCTAAAAACAAACCTTCTTACCAGAGGTCGTGTCTCTGCTGATTGTTGAATGGTGCCCAGAAGCTTGAATAATATGCTCCGGAGGTACCGCTGTCGCCGCAGCGTTCCGTTATGTTGGAGCATTTACTGTTTTTCTTTCAATATTCCCTTACTCGTATCTCAAGGCTTCGACAGGATCCAGTTCAGAAGGACAAGGCCGCCCTGAAATCAATGAGACAGCCCTGTTTTATCTGCAGCAACTCCAATCGTATCAAATCTTATTTCTTTAAAAAGTCAAACACTGACAACTGAGGAACGACTTTTCCGACCGCAGGAGTGAGCATCCGGGGCTTTTCGTAAGGAGCCACATATTCGATTTTTTCCCATTTATTCAGAATGATCGGCTTCTTATCGATCATCTTGATACCTTTGACCCGGGCGGGGAAGCCTTTGACTGTGCACTTCACTTTTGAATAGATCAGATAATCGTCGATCACATAGTCAAAAGTCACACCCAGCAGTTGATCGGCTTTGTGTAATTCGCAAGCATTGTACAAAGCAACGCTTTTGGCGTTGTTGACAGCTCTTGCGGTAGGAGAAAAGTGATGAAAGAGAATGGAAAAAAATGTTGACTGGTTGTTAAAAACCGACAGACACCGTTTGTTTTCAGCCAGCTGGATGAATCCGAAAAGCACAGAAGCATTTCCAGTTGCAGAAATTCTCTGCACTGCAGGTTCATATTCTGTGTAGTAAGGAGCATTGATTTCGCTGACCGGCCGGTAGAGATAATCAGCTCCGGCATCGTGATAATAGGTCGTGCAACCGGTAAAGGTCAGAAGGACGGCGACAAGGGAAACGGACATCAAGATAACTTTTTTCATAAACACTGCCTTTTTTTACTTTTTTGTTAATTTACAGGAACGGGAAAATAATATATCCCCTATTCATTTATATTGCAAGCGGGAAAGATTTTTTTGCTTTTATTATTCGTATCTCAACGCTTCAATAGGATCCAGTTTAGAAGCCTTCCAGGCGGGATAGAAACCAAAGACCACGCCGACAAAGACCGATACGCCCACGGCGGCGATCACTGCTCCGGGGCTGGATTCGATGGGCCACTTCAGATAATGATTGATGAGAACAGCTGTTCCGTGTCCGGCAAGGATACCGATAATGCCGCCCACCAGACAGAGAATAATGGATTCCACAAGAAACTGCTTCAGAATATCTGAAGATCTTGCTCCCACTGCCATACGCAATCCGATTTCGCGGGTTCTTTCTGTTACGGACACCAGCATAATGTTCATAATCCCCACGCCGCCCACAACGAGAGAGAGCAGAGCCACACCCAAAAGCAGATTGGTCATCAGCATCGTGGTGCTGTTGAGCATCGACATAAAGTCACTGGAATTCCTGATCCGGAAGTCATCATCTTCCATAGGACGAAGCCGGTGACGTTCACGAAGCAGGGCCGTGATCTCCTTTTCAGCCTGTTTCACTTTGGAAGGAGTGGATGCAGAAAAAACGATCTGGTCGATATAAGTGAATTTCGGAATCAGCAGTTTGTCAGTGGTAAGGCTGTCATCCTGTTCCGGATAAAGGGCCACTCCCGTCGCAGGATAAAGTTCGCTGGGTTTGGATGCAGGAGTGCTTTTGGTGCTGGTGGCAGTTCCTGTTCTGCGGCCGGTGATACGCATACGGATAGTTGTCCAGGGGGCAAGCAGCACATCATCTTCATCCATTCCCATCATATTGGATCCCTTGGAGTGAAGAACGCCCACAACTTTGAAGGCCACATCACGGATCCGCAATTCACAGTCAATGGGAGAGACATTCCCAAAAAGTTCCCGGACGACCGTAGCTCCCACCAGACAGACGCGGGCGTTGCTTTCGAGTTCTTCCTGAGTGAAGCTGCGTCCCTCTGCGATCCGCCAGTTTCTGATAGGCAGATAATCGGGAGACACGCCATAGATCCATTGGGGCACCCAGTTGCTGTTACCGAAAATCAACTGCTGCGAGGAGGCTCGAACCACAGGAGAATAATAGAGCACACTCGGACACTCACGGCCTACCGCTTCAGCGTCAGCAGGCGTCAGTGAAACACGGGAACCGTATCCCATTGCCACACCGCCCCGTCGGAGCCACCCGGGCAGGATCAATCCGGTATTGGCTCCCATTTTTTCAATGGTAGTACGCACAGAAGTTTTGGAACCGTTACCGATTTCCATCATCGTAATGACGGCAGCGATACCGATGACAATGCCCAGAGTGGTAAGCAAAGCACGGGTGGGATTCCGTTTCAGAGCTTTGAGGGCGGTAATTATTGTATTGAGAAAATTCATTTGAATCCTCCGTCAACGACCAGACCATCCGAAACCCGGATCACCCGCTTGGCACAGCTGGCGATCTCGTCGGAGTGGGTCACAAGAATAATAGTGATTCCTTCAGCATTGAGAGCGTCGAACATTTCCATAACTTCCACAGAGGTCTTGGAATCGAGGTTTCCGGTGGGCTCATCCGCAAAAAGCAAGGGGGGACGGTTCACCAGTGCCCGGGCAATGGCCACACGCT
>JAZUPO010000287.1:0-23026 GCA_045605205.1 Victivallaceae bacterium | reverse complement strand
TTCCACCAAGTAAAAGACAAAATAAAACATCCCATACAAAAAGATTTATTGAAATTTTTATTAAAAAACCTGCAACCCCAAGGACGCCTCCTTGAAATAAAGATCCTACGGCTAAAAGAGGAATGATATTGAAATAACGCTTAATATGCAATGCTGACATTAAAAATAAAAAACCGATAATTCCCCATGTCGCAAATGCCATAATAAGCCAATAATATATCATTGGATCAATAATTGCGTTTTTCAGTCCTTTGGCTGCCAAAATATCCAATGTTAAAAATTTAGGAAAAAACAATAATATAACAGGTATTCCCCAGCCAATTGCCCCTAATAACAATAATAAACGCAAAGTCCGAATGGATACATTATCTTTCATATAAATTCACCTTTATGGTAGCCAATGGAATATTAAAGTCGGATATTTTATACCAATTGCAATTCATTAAATCTCTTTTGGTCTCATAGTATTTTTTTGTATTTGAATCATATACCCAAGTTGTTTCTCCACTCCACCAAACCAGTTGATACGAGTAATTGGCAGAGTCAAACACAACGTAGAGAAAACCTCTGTCTTTAGGAATAATTTTTTTTAATCTATTGCAGCTTTGTGGATTTTTATCACAGGAATCTATAAGTTTTATGAAATCTTGCATTTCCTCTACTGGGTTCCCATACGCTGGTAGATTTCCAAATCCCAAGCCAACAACATTATTATTCTGTTTTTTACATCCTGTACAGAGTAAAAGAAATAAAAAAAACACAAAAAAGAACCTGTTATTCATAAAAATATCCCATCAGTTGATCGTTCCAATTTACATTGACATAAAATGCTTTACCTGATTCAAGTAAGCCGAACGTTAATGTTCTTACTTTTAAATCAAAGTCAAATCTGTCATTTATAGTATACCTTGGAAATATTTTTTTGTCAAGAACTGTTTTGGATTTTTTTATAAAAAATATCTTATATCTTTTCAACTTTTACCTTAAAACGCAAAAAATAGGCGGCAAGATAACTCCAGCCGCCAAAGGTTGTTACTGTGTTACTCTAAACCGAACATCTTTTTCTGGTCATCCCACATCAAAGGAATCGCCTGCTTGAGTTGCTCAATACCGATATCCTTTTCTAAAGTTCAGGCGATGATTGCATAGATAATTTCAGGGGAAAGCAAAGTCAGACGGATGATTCGTGAAACATAGCCGTCATCTTTGCCAATGGCTCTGGCAAGTTTATGGTGATCTATGACCGAGATCCAGTGTTCAATAAACGCTTTGATATGATTTTTGAGTCAATCGGAATAGAAATAAAGATAAACAGAAAAAACTTTTTAAAGTAATATTGTGGTGCAGTTTCACACTTCCCTCCCCCCCCTTGATTTTCCTGAAAATCCGTCAATTCAAGTTGTAATCATCCGGCAAATATGATATATTATAGACGCAGATATGATATATTATGGAGATATAAAATTTATGAAAAAAACTTTTTTACTTGCTGCTGCAATATTGTGCCTGTGCTCGTTTCATCTGACAGCCTGGGAAGTTCTTGACTATTCCCAAAAGAGCAACTGGGTGATATCGGAAAACGCTGAAAAGTGTGATGTGGATGTTTTTTATGTCCTGCCAACAATATTTTCTGATAAAAACAGTAAAAATATGTCCTGGCATAATTTGCCGGCACTTCAAAAAAAAGCCCGCCTGATCGCCGGTCAGGACACTGGAATATTTGCGGAATACTGCCGGGTGTTTGCCCCCTATTACCGCCAGGCAGAATTCAAACTTGCACTGCGGGAATTAACGCTGCCCCCTGCTGAACGGCATTTCAGCAACCGTGGATTCGCCGATGTAAAAAATGCTTTCCGCTATTATTTGAAGCATCTCAACAAAGGAAGACCCTTTATCCTTTTCGGATTCAGTCAGGGGGCAGTGGCTCTGCTTGAAGTAATGAAAACTGAACTTGCCGATCCCCAAATCAATGCCAGACTGGTCGCCGCCTATCTGATCGGCTATCCCGCAATGCCGAAAACTTTTCCCGGATATCCCCATTTGCGGACAGCACAGCGTGCAGATGACACCGGATGCATCATCACCTACAACTCTCAGGCTCCAGGCAAGGTAAAATCGCTTTTTACCGGTTCAGACAAATATTACTGCATCAACCCGATCAATTGGCGTACCGACGGCACACTTGCCCCCGCCGCTCAACACCGGGGGAGCCGTCTTTATAACTACAAAACCGGCAAGGTGACAGATTACAAAAACTTCGTATCGGCACAAGTCGATCCGAAAACGGGAGCATTGCTGGTCATTCCGCAAAAGTCCGGAAAATACGACTCCCGTGCTTTGGGGAAAAATGTTTATCATATGTACGATTTACAGTTTTTTCACTATGATCTGAAAGAAAATGGCAAACTCCGCATCCGGTCACACCGGAAATAAGTTGCGAAAAAGCTCCTGATTTTCAGACTCCCCCCCTGTCAGGGAGCCAGTTTCTTTGTGCAAATTTGTCCTGCGGCAGTGCACGCCGCGATCGTGTTCCCGGATTCTTTTGCAATATCTCATTTGACAATAAACAAAAGTGATGCTATATTAAGCACTATGTAACATTGGGGTGCTGTTGTCACGGGGACAACGGCTGAGATCAAACCCATTGAACCTGAAACGGGTAATGCCGGCGTAGGAAAGAAAATGAAAAATATTTTTGTTACACCTTCTTTTATCGTGTGCAATCCGCACCGACATACCCAAATTGGGAGCATAAAGTGCTCCGGAAAGGATTTTTCGGTATGTCAGCGGAAAACATTATCTCAACAGCAATCATCAGCAAATTCAGCGAAAAACTCATTGACGGCCTGAAACTTGATGTCGCCCTCGTCGGCGGCGGTCCCTCTGCCCTCGTTGCAGCCCGCTATCTGGCTGAAGCAGGATTGAAAACTGCTATCTTTGAACGCAAACTCGCTCCCGGCGGCGGCACCTGGGGCGGCGGTATGCTCTTTAATGAAGTCGTCGTTCAGGATGAAGCACTCCACATTCTTGATGACTTCAACATCACCCATAAAGAATTGGAAAATGCTCCGGGATATCATACCCTTGATTCCGTTGAAATGGCAAGCGGACTTATTTTCGGAGCCCTGAAAGCCGGTGCAAAAATTTTCAACTCCGTCAGTGTCGAAGATCTGGTTTTCAAAAACGGCAAAGTCAACGGTCTCGTCATCAACTGGACGTGCGTTGAACGCCTCGGACTTCACGTTGATCCCCTGACCGTTATTGCAGAAAATGTGATCGACGGTACCGGTCATCCCAGCGAGATCCTCAATCTGGCCGTCAAAAAAGCAAAGATCCAGCTCGACACCCCCACAGGCGATATCATCGGCGAAAAACCTATGTGGGTGGAAAACGGCGAAGCCTCAACCGTGGAAAATACCCGCTGCTATTTCCCCGGCCTCTATGCCTGCGGTATGAGTGCCAATAATGTTATGGGCGGCTACCGTATGGGACCGATTTTCGGCGGTATGCTTATGTCCGGGTGCAAGGTGGCAAAACTCATTATCGAAAAAGGCCGCTGAAAAATGCGTACCTTGGCAGAACGCATTGAAATATTCAAAAGTTCTGATCTCTACCCGGTCATCAGTTCTGAATTCTGCAACGGACGCGATACTTGTGAAATTCTTTCAGGGATCGCAGCTGCCGGTGCCAGGGTCGTTCAGATCAGAGAAAAGAATATTTCCGACTGTGCAATGTTTGAACTGGTACAGAGATGCAAAAAGATCACCGATCAATATCAGATGCTTTTGATCGTCGATGACCGTCTTGATATTGCAATGGCTGCCGGTGCAGACGGAGTTCATCTGGGGCAGGAGGATTTTCCTCTGCCTGAAGCAAAAAAGTTGGCTCCCGGGATGTTTTTCGGTATTTCGACCCATAATGAAGAAGAAATACGCCAAGCTCTCGCAGAAGGATGTTCCTATTTGAACATCGGGCCTGTGTTTCCCACCCGTACCAAAAGCGTCGCCTGCGGTGCTTTGGGACTGGAAAAAGCTGAAGAACTCAAAAAACTTGTCACGTGTCCCTTTTCCGTAATGGGCGGAATCAAGGAACATCATCTGGAACTTTTGTGTTCCAAAGGGTTCAAACATATCGCTATGGTAACGGAAATAACCCAAGCCCCCGATGTTGAAGCAAAGGTCAGACAATTGCGGCAAATTATGAAAGGTTGTTGAATAATACAGCTTTTTACCTTTGTCCGGATAAACAATTACAGGTATTTTATGACACAAATAGAATATGCTCAAAAAGGGATCATCACCCCGCAGATAAAACACGTTGCCCAGGCAGAACAACGCTCTGAACAATTTATTGCAGAACGGGTCGCCGCCGGAACTGTGGTCATTCCAGCCAATATCAACCACAAAAATTTGATCCCCTGCGGTATCGGCAGGGAACTTAAAACCAAGATCAACGCCAATCTGGGGAACTCCACACTTTCCAGCTGTCCCGGTGCAGAAAAAAGCAAACTTGCCATTGCTTTGCATTATGGAGCTGATACCGTAATGGATCTGAGCACCGGCGGTGAAATCACCTCCATACGCCAGGCCATATTGGAACAAAGCACCGCCCCCCTGGGAACTGTTCCTGTTTATGAGATCGTTGCCCGTTATGGAAACAATGATTTTGCAGCAGACAAGATTTTATCCGTCATCCGGGAACAGGCGGAACAGGGGGTGGATTATATGACGATCCACGCAGGGTTACTGCAAAAATATGTCCCCCTCGCCCTGAAACGGAAACTGGGTATCGTCAGCCGCGGCGGTGCATTACTGGCAGCCTGGATGCAGGAACACAAAAAAGAAAATCCCTTCTATGAGGCCTTTGACGAAATATTGGCAATATGCCGGAAATATGATGTCACATTGTCTCTGGGAGACGGTCTGCGCCCCGGGTGTCTGGCAGATGCTTCCGATGAAGCACAGTTTGCCGAACTTGATACATTGGGAGAACTGGTATCCCGCTGCCGGGCGGCAAAGGTTCAGGCTATGGTGGAAGGCCCCGGTCACGTTCCTCTGGATCAAATTCAGGAAAATATGGAACGGGAACGGCAAGTTTGCGGCGATGCTCCTTTTTACATTCTGGGGCCTGTCGTCGTTGACTGTGCTCCGGGATATGATCACTTCGTCGCCGGAATGGGCGGTATGATGGGAGCGTATTACGGTGCGGCAATGCTGTGCTATGTCACCCCCAAAGAACATCTTGGCTTGCCCAATGCCGACGATGTCCGCCGGGGCGTTGTGGCATTCAAGATCGCTGCTCACGCTGCCGACGTGGCCTTGCACAAGCCGGGATGCCGTGACCGCGACGATGCCATTTCCGAAGCCCGGGCCAAGTTCGACTGGGAAAAACAGTTTGAACTGGCTCTTGATCCTGAATGGGCAAGAGAACTGCGTCAGCAGGCCTTGCAGGAAAGCTCAGCTCCAAATCAGCACGGATCAGAATACTGCACTATGTGCGGCCCGGATTTCTGTTCTGTCCGTTTGAGTGCAAGATTGAAAAAAGGTCTTTCATAATATATTGACCGCAATCATTGCAATAAAAAAGTTGGCTGAGGTTTTTCCGGCCAACTTTTTTTATTCTGTCAAATTTTTTTCAACTTGTCTTTGATTTTTCATTCCTCGTAAGCATTATAGGTTTCGAGGGCAAATTTTCCGATTTTATAAAGCAGAGCCAGACCGTCCCGTCTGATTTCCAGGGGGAGCTGCCGTAAGGGGCCTTCGCCGTTGCAGTGATTCAAAAAAGAATCTGATTCAAAGGTAAAACTGCCTTTGTAATCAATATCCAGCAATCCTTTGACCACAGAATCAAGTTGAAGTTTTCCGCAGTAAGGGGCCAAATGTTCATCAGAGTGTATCCCGTTGTCGTGGATATGGACTGCTTTCAAAACAGGTCCCAGCTCTTTCAGTTCTGCATATTGATCAAAGATCCTGTCCATTACGGCGTGTCCGGTGTCCCAGCACGCTCCCAGCAGAGGATGATCCATATAGGCAATAAAATCATTCATCTCCGCCCCGCGCCGGGGGAAATAACACTTGCCGGCGTTGCCGTTGGAGGTGTTTTCAATGCAAAGAGTCACGCCGAATTTTTCAGCAGCACTCAGCACATCTCCGACAAACTTCCGGTTGTATTTGTAATATCCTTCTTTGTCATCAGGATATGTGAACTCAGGTGAAAAACTCGTGTGCATCACTGTCACCGGGATCCCCAGCATCGCACAACCTTCAACAGACCGCTGCATCGCCCTGATACAGCGGTCGTAATCACTGCTGTCACGGCCCGGATTGTAACCGGGAGCGTGAGCCTGAACAAAGGTGAATCCACATTCATCGGCAGCTTCAAGAGCTTCTTCGATCTCTTTTTTCCAGGCAAGATCACTTTCCTGCATATAAGGAGAATCTTTATCCGCGTGAGCATAATAAAAGGAAAAATCCAAGTTTTTGAACCCTGTATCCCGATAAGTGCGGATCGTATCTGCGATCCGCAATCCCAAAGGATACATTTCTCCGATCGTTGTTGCAATTTTCATTTTCACCTTCTTAATCAGAGTTTGGCTGCGAACCAGTCAAGAGCGATCTGCTGAACTTCCGCATTGTAACAATGCACCGTTTCAGGACGGGCAAACCCCACATTGTCAGGAACTCCTGCCCGGGTGTAGACCTCTTTGATCTTTCTGAAAGCCTCATCCACGCCATCAGAAGGAAAGAGGTTGTCCTTGCTTCCCACAATATACATTGCATTGACCGGGAATCCTGATCCCACTGCGTCAGAAAGATCCATTCTGTTCCACACTCCCGGCAAAGGCGAAAAGACACCGATAGCCCCTTTGAAGTTGGTTTCAAAAGAGCCCTGATTGGTGGTCATCCACCCAACAGACACACCCGCTTTGAGCCGGGGTTCAAGAGCCAGCATCATATCGGTACGCCAGCCGCCGCCGGAAAGGCCTGTGACTCCCAGACGGCTGCCGTCGATCTCTTTGCGGCTGAGCATATAATCTATGCAGCTGCGGTCATCGGCAACATTGACACCTGCCCAGGTGGTTCCGGCCCAGCCCAGCTGCAGCAGAGCGTGCCGGAAA
The DNA here is from genome assembly GCA_045605205.1 of Victivallaceae bacterium. Lineage (GTDB taxonomy): Bacteria > Verrucomicrobiota > Lentisphaeria > Victivallales > Victivallaceae > UBA1784. The sequence goes on along the minus strand of JAZUPO010000287.1, from coordinate 15,909 downwards.
AGTTCAGCTTTCTGGTTTTCAAAATAGTGATAAGCGGAAGTACCGCTGAAAGTTTCAAGCAGTTCAGCCGGATCGAACTCCCGTTCCCGGGGAGCTCTTTCGCCGAAGTGGAACGCATCGATGCAAAAGACAGCATAGCCGGCAAGGCAGAAGCGTTCAGCCAAAGGGACACCGCTGTAATATTCCTGCTGAAAAAGCTGGATATGACGGTTGGCAGTACGCACCAGACGGTCTTTCCCGAAATAGAGGGGGCCGCCCCATTCGTGCTGAAGCAGGATCCCCGGCAGAGGACGGGGAGCATTTTTAGGCAGAAGCAGATAACCTTTGACCCGGAACCAGGGGGTGGTATTGAATTCAATGGTCTCTTGAGTATATTCACCGAAATCTACAGTATCCAGGACTTTGGCATCAAGGTCACATTTGGGGGGATCGTAATGAAGGCCCTGTTTCAGACAGGTCTGAACAGCCTGCTGCCATTGGGAAATATCTTCCCATTTTTCCGCCATAAGATCGCAGGGGCGTACCTGACGGAGTTGAGCAAAACAATTTTCCATTTTTATTTATCCTTTTCGTTTTTGTAAATCAGTTGATAAACTCTGCCGTTGGTACGGGGATCGGAGTCATCAGAAGTTCTGAAAATAATAAGATTCTGCCAGCGTCTCCAATTGGTGATGACTTTGCCGTTTTCGGTAAAACGGTGACGTTTCAAAGCGGCAGCGGCCCCGGCTTTATCCTCAGGCCGGGGATGGGGAACCATAACAACTTCAGGAGATTCATTATCCAGTACGGCACACCACTCTTTTCCTGCTTTTTTGACATCGGGATAAGGATAGATCCGGGTCAGTTTTTCCTTAAAAGAGGGTTTATCCTGCCATTTCCAATCCTTTTCTGAAGTGTAGACCAATTTATATTTCCTGCCGTTTGCTGCCGGATGAGAGTTGTCATAAGTCGTAAAATTGATGCTTCTCCCCAGAGAGACCCAGCCGAGCACGCCGTTATTCTGGATAAGTCTGTGCAGATAGCCGCCAGGGCCCGCAAGGCGGCCGTTTTCATAAAGTTTCAACCGCTGTACAGCCATACTGTAGTGTGCTGCGGCTTCCTTATCCATATAGCGTTGAGCTCCCCAGCCGGGGAAAATGGGATTTTCAAGGGAATAAATGTAGTGTTTCAGCTGAGGATATGCACTCTTTTTGACCTTGGAACTGTCGATATCAATGACAAAAGAATCCATATCCTGCCACTTGAATTTCATCTTGAAACACTCCTCTTCTGTAACACCTGCTTTACGCAAAGTTTCCAAAGCATAGGGCAGAGATGCCCAGTACATCAGATTGGCCACGGGCAGATTGGAACAGCTCCACTTTTTGTCATATTCAGCCATTGAAGCTCCGGGAGCAATGGTGTAATCTTTATCAATAAAGCCTTTGATCAGCATAAGCAGGACTTTGAGCGTATGGAGATTTTCCGCTGTGGGAGCATACTTGTATGCCAGCACCGCAGGCATATAGGGGGGATATCCTTTGGGCAGCCAGGCTATCCTGTATCGGGGGGCATATTTTTTGGCTCCTTCAAGGACCGCCTTTTTAAGCACACCGGGAAGAATCTGCTCCATATAAAGGTATCCGTGAGCATCGTAGGAGTTGCCTCTGAAATTATCACTGCGGGGAATGGCGGGTTCCCGCTGAAGTGCATTCAAGACCTTGTCGAGATATTTCTTTTTACCGGTGATCTCATAAAGTCTGACCGCCATATAACGGGCGAAATAGGTCCCGGGATTGGAGGCGACTTCCTCAAGGACTTCAAGGAAACGTCCTTCGCCGGTGAGCAAATATGCGTAGACTCCTTCATCACTCAAATATCCGTATTCAAGAGGAAACGTTCCCCAATGCTGCTGATCGTGACGGCGGCCCAATCCGACCTTTGAAGTTCCGCCCTTATCCATAGGCCAGTCGTGAACAGTGTCCACATCGGCCAGATGCCACGCCATATCCAAACCATCCCGCAGTGTACGCTGATCTCCGGTACGCAGATAGTGCACAAAGAAACCGACTCCCGTTGCCAGATCGCCGTTGCTCCAGCCGGTGTATCCCCGGAAAGGAGTTCCCTCGGGATTTTTCTGTCCCATATGGTCATTCATACCGTGGCTGCCGAGGGGGATATCCCCCCAATCCATCATACCGTCAAAGTGACCCTGTCTTTTGTAATTGTGGAGATATTTGAAACTGAAATCCAGCATTGCGTTGCTTTTGGGGAATCCTTTTCCCGGCAGCAGATATTCTCCGCAAGCAAGAGTTGAACGCATATATTCAGGAGAAACTGCCGGGATCTCTATCTTGTTGATCCTGTCGGCAATGCAGGGGTTGCTCCAGGAAAGATGAAGTTCGTGGGTTTTGGCGACACCGAAACCGCCCTCAGGATTGGGATATTCCAAATAGCGGCGGTCAATCCCTTTGCGGCGGCGCAGATCCAGCACCTTGCCGGAGTTTTCGGGCCAGATGTGAAAGCTGATCCCTTTTTTGTCACAGCTCAACTCTTTGGGAAAAAGCCGTGCAAAGTCTTTGACTGCCGCCGTCAATCTGCCGTCGTGCAGAACTCCTTTTCCGGAAGGAGAACTTTTTTTACGCCAGGAAACAAGGTGGTGAAATCTGGGAGTTCCGACAACAAGTTCTTTCTGAACGGTTTTGCCGGGACGGTTGATGCGGAGCACCATAGAACGCAAAAAGTTTTTATCCGGATGACGGGAACAGATAAAGGTGGTCTGGATTTTAAAGGTATCTTCATTTTTGTAAAGAGTCAAACGCAAGATATACTTGTACCCCGCCTCCCCCGCAATGCGGACTGTCGCCCGCTGGGGGCCGTTTTCTTCCACAGTGATCTGCCGGGGCCCGGCACTGGTAAAGTTGGAACAATTCCGGGCCGCTCCGGCACTTTTAAGCCAGTTTTCCCCCTCACACTCCCCGGGAGAATCGTGCTGGAGTTTCACCAGAAGCTCTGCACTGCCCTTTTCTCCGTATCCCTCATAACAGAAAAGGGGCCCCTGTTTGGGAAAGGTCACTTGAAGGTGCCCATTGGAAAGAACTCCATTCTGAAACAGGAATTGCCCCTGATGTTTTTTACCGACAGTGAATTTTCCTTTGAATCCGGCAGGCAGATCCGTATCAAAAAGAGCCCATTTGACCGAACCGTCACTCCAGCGGGCATTGACCTTGACCTGAAGTTCTTTTCCGTTCAAATTAAGAACTGAAGCATCCTTAACAGCACCCTGTTTGAAAGGGACTCCAAAGGTAACGGGCCCTGACACACCTTTATAGGTCACTTCAACAGCAGAGAGTGTTGAGCCCAAACACAGGAACGTCAGAAGAAAATTTGGAATAAATTTCATTTTCCTTTTCCTTTATCTCAATATTTCTTCAGGCTTGGCAGTCAGATAAAAGCGTTCAGTGCCCCTGGCAGGCTTGGCACTTGTGAAAGTAAAAGGGTAACTTCCTTTATCAAGGAAGAAATACCAGGCTGTCCGGCTTCCGGTATAAAGGAATCCCCAGCCGGGATTGTGGACCGTCAAACGGGCCTCTTTGCTGCTTTTGTTTTTTCCGAAAGCGGCAACAGCACGGCCACGCATATTGTCAATATTTCCGCCTTCGACAAAAAGGAAATAACATCCCTTTTCGGGGATGGTGATACGGCCCTTGAAAACGCCTTTATTGAACGTTACCTCTTTAACGGGAATAAGATTTTTCCTGTTGGCAGGAAGAAGCTGTTTGTCTTTTTTGAAATCAGCGTAAACACTCACCGCCTTTGAATATCCGTCAGCGAACCGGACAAGAGCCATACCGTTGTGGAGTTTTGCCGCTTTGATCTCTTTGACATTGAGAGAAACGTTAAAGGTAATGCTTTGTCCGCTTTTCAGTATTCCTTTGGCGGGAGTCACCTTGAAAAAGCTGTCGTTACAGCGGACTTGAAAGGGCTGGGCGAAATCTTTTCCGGCAGCTTTCAAAGTGAAGCAGAAAACCTTTTTCTGATCTTCGTGAGTAAAATTGATCTCTTTTTTATCAAGGGTCACAGGAATGGGACGGTAAGGGATATCGATCCCGTCATCCTGAAACGCTCCCAGATGCTTTACCGGAAGTCCGGGGAGCTTTGCCGCCCGGTTGCGGGCGGGAGAATCCTTTTTCAAACGCAGATCACCGTTGTCCGGATCAACATAACGGGGATCAGCGTACAGAGCATTTTTTTCCTGGCCGATAGAACGGACAAAAGCAATATGTTCTTTCTGAACTTTGGCAGATGCCCCGAAAAAGAGATCGTTGTCCAAATCCACATTCCACGCTTTCCAGCGGGGAGCGATATAAAAAGAGGAGTTCGTAACAAAAAGATTGTTGCGGGTAAAGGCCTTGAGGACCGGATTTACAGCAGGATCTTCTGAGTGAGAAGCATTCAAAGCTCCGTTGCCGCCTGGGACATAGAGACTGTTGTTGATGATAAAAATGGCTCCGTCACCCTGATTGCCGTGACCGTTTTTAAAAGAACTTCCTTTGTAATTATTCTCGTCACCCGGTTTGCAGTAAATGTTGCGGAACTGGTAGGACGGCCCCAGACGGCAGCTGCCTGTTGAAACGCCGCTCAAAGTGCCCTGCACCTTGTTGTAATAGAAGCGGACATTCATCTCTCCGCCTTCAAGTTCGATACCGTCATCATTGCCGTAAGCAAAGATATTTCCGTAAATATCGGCATCCCGTCCGAAACCGCCGTTGACAAGACCGTTCCCGACAGATTCAACGGCATCGTTCCACCGTCTTTTATCGCTGCCGATAAAGTCGTTGTAACGGATGACAGTGCCCCCCTTCACATAAGCCACGCAAACAGCTGAAGGTCCGGCCGGATGAGAGTAAAACCAGCCGTTTGCAGTGGAATGGGGAGTGTGGATATAACATCTTTCCACCAGCTGATCTTTGCCGCCTTCGATATAGATTCCTCCATCCAGATTCACCGCCCGTCCTTTGAAAGTCCAGCGGCCCATCTGTTTCATATCTCTCACCCCTTCAAAGAGGCCGAAGTTGCTGATGTCGCAATTACGGATAACGATATCCTGACAGTTGGAAAGTTTTATGGCGTGACGGCTGCCGTTGGCATCAATGGTAAGTCCGTCAAAGATCACATACCGGGCACCGGAACAATTGATGACGGCACCGTTGAGATTTTTCTCTCCCTTGAGCACGAATCCGGGAGCAGCTTTATAAAGGGTGTATCCGTCGGGAGTACCGGAAACGATTTTATGCAGACGGCCTTTGAAGCTGCGGCTGTCAAGAATGATCGTTCTGCCGATCTTAAACCGGGAACTCCGGGTGCGGAAAACCTGACGGAGTTCAGAAGTTTTTTCACCTTTGATCACGGCTTTGAACTCGTAAGAAGTATCCTCTTTGAGCAGCATAATGGATCCCCGCCACGCTTTTTCCCGTTCCATATCCACAGGATCAAGGACGGCGATCCACTCCTTTTTTCCCACTGGGCGGTACCAGACTTTGGCCGTGTACTTTTTGCCCCATTCTTCTTTGGTACGGTTGATGTAATAAGAACAGTTTTCAAAAGTGGGAACAAGAGTGAGCCGTCCGGAACTGATATGCACCTGAGTTCCGTCACAATCGGTGTAAATATTGGTCATACCGTCGCTCCCCCGGTTTTCGGCAAGGGGGGATTCCTGTCTGACATAGAGAGAAAGGGTTACTTTTTTACCTTTTTCGACGGTAATTTCCTGAGTCAGCGGGGCAGTAAAATTGATCCTTGCGTAATGTTTCCCTGCCAGAGCCCCGGAAGATCCTGAACTTTTGGCCCGTCCCTGCCAGTGGGCGGGGACAGCTTTTTTATCCGGATTTTCAAATCCGGGATTTTTCAGCACGGCCCCCTGAAGTTCTGCCTTGTCAGCGTGGAGAAAAGGATGCAATTTTTTTTGACCGTTAAAAGCGGTGCCGAGAGAAAGCAAAACTTTTTCACTCTTTTCCGGAATAAAAGAAAGTTCAACTTTCTGCCAGCGGCCGCTCAAATCATCTTTTCTCAAAGTAAGCTGATGCGTATACGTCTTTCCTTTTCTGAGTTTTTCCGGGATCTCTCCGACGGTGGATCTGCCTTCTTTTCCGGCAGTCAAATTCCTGACCGGACGTGTGCTTTTTATTTCCAGATTCAAAATTCCTCTGGGGGCGGACCCCGAAAGACTCAGGGCTGAAAGCATCAGAACAACACTCAGAAAACTCTTTGAAATATTGCTGCCGATCTTTGTTCTCTTAAAAAAACAACTATGCATTATCACTCCTTTAATTCAACTCAACATCACGGTTCCAGAGATAATATAGAACTCAGTTTTTCTCTTGTCAAGCATATATAGATCGAAGAATATATTTTTTTACATAAAAAAAACAGCCCTTGCAGCAAAAGACAAGGACTGTTTCTGTAATACTGTGAAGCTTTTACTTCAAAGCAAATTTCATCGTCATCACCAGACGGATCACCTTTTGGACACTCTTGGTGTCGTACACACCGTAATCACTGGTCTCAGTGCTGGCGGGAGCAGTGATCTGGATCACGCCCTGCCGGGCTTCCATAAGAGCCCCCAGAGCACTTCCGCTGTGCTGAGCTGCAGTTCTGGCCCGCTGTGCGGCTGAAGCACTGGCTGCGTTGACCAGCTCAAGTTTGTACTGTTCAGGATTGTTGATGAAATACTGGGGAGTTCCAACAGAAACGTTCATCCCCTGAGCAGCCAGTTCGTGGATCTTGAGCAGATTCCGGGAAACGAGCTGAACATTGCCGGTACGCACCCGCAGAGAATAAACAAGTTCGTAATGACTGAAAATGGTATTGGTCGTTTCTTTGCCTTTGGCATCTTTTGTTTTGACGGTACGGTAATGGGCATCACAGGAAATATTTTCATCCTCACGCATCTGAGCGGTGAATCCCAGAGAATCCAGTTTGGCAAGCAGATTTTTCTTATCCTGTTCAAGAGCTTTGTATCCGGCGATCCGGTTCTGTCCCTTGGCCGTAACGGAACAGGTAAAAGCTGCCAGATCTGAAGTCACGAGCTTTTCAGCGACCCCTTTGACAGTGATCTGTTTTTCAGAAGCGTGCTGAATACGGAGCATAAAACGGCTCAGCATAAAAGAGGAAAGAACGATTCCTGCGGTAAGAGCGATGACAGAGATTGAGGCGATGACGGCGACGGATTTTTTCATACTGGCGTTTCCTTTTTTTTGAGTTGATGATGGATGATATTCTTCCCCTTTTGGCGGGGGGATAATATAGTGTCTGAGGAGTTCTTTTTCAAGTATGAAATTAAAGAAATTTTAAACTTTTTTTCAGATAAAAAAATCTTCTTTTTATTGCAAATTCCTGATTGAATTCACGCCCCGGTGCTGTTATATTATGTGCGAGTATACAAATTTTACCGGACGGAGGTTTTTATGTTGGATGTTGGTTCTTTTTGGCAAGATTCCGCCCCCTGGCGGGGAGTGGATTTCTGGATGCTCAACGACGCTTTGGATGAAGAGCAGCTCCGGAATCAGCTGACCGAAATGCACAACAAAGGTGTGAGTTCTTTTATAGCCCGCACCTACACCGGATTAAAGTCCGATTATCCCGGCCCCGGATTCAAGAAAAAGCTGCACTTCATCGTAGATTGTGCAAGAGAACTTGGAATGAAACTTTTTCTTCAGGCAGGGTATATGCCTGAAGCGGTTTTCGGTCTGCCTGAAAATTTCACGGCCCGGTATGTCACAGAAACATCCCCCGGAGAATATGAGTTCCATACTTCAGAGCTTTATGTCAATATGCTCGACCCTGAAGCGGTACAGTTTTACATAAAAAGCTCCTATGAAGATATGTGGCAGGAGTTCGCCCCGGAATTCGGAAAAACGATCCTTTCCATCTGGGTGGATGAACCAAGTTACAGCAGTGCAGGGCTCCCCTGGTGCGACAGATTGGTACAAAAATATCAGGAACGCTGGGGCGAAGAATTGAAGATCCCTGAGCTGTTTCACAATACGCCCGGCAGTGCTGAAACAAGATACCGCTACTGGAACACCGTCGTCCGGATGTTGGAAGAAAGCTATTTCAAACAAGTAAAGAAGTGGTGCCACGCTCATAATCTGCTTTTCAGCGGTCATCTGCTGGGGGAAGGCAATTTTCACGCCAATTTTCTCCGGGGCGGAGCGATGATGCCTTTTTACCGTTACTTTGACATTCCGGGGATCGACCTTTTGACGGCGGATATGGCCTTTACAGATTCCCCCCTCAACCGTTTCGGGGAAGCCCGGGTCATTGTCCCCGACCTTTACACGACACCGCTGCAATGCGTTTCCGCTGCCCGTCAGGCGGGCAGAGAAAAGGTCCTCTGTGAAATGTACGGAGTCAGTTCAGAAAATCTTGCACTCAGGGATCAGCTCTATCTTTTTGATCACTTTGCCTCTTTCGGCGTCAACTGCCGCTGTGTCCACGGATTCTTTTACAGTTTGCGGGGACGGAGCAAAAGAGCTTACCCCCCTCACGTCAATTACTATCAGCCCTACTGGGAAACCTACAAGGCTCTCACAGATGAATGTGCCTTGAACTCCTGGTTCATCTCTCAGGGCAGGTCTCTTGCCAGGATCCTGCTTCTTCTGCCCTGGAACACCGCCGCATCACTTTACGCAAAGGGAGATATGGCTCCCGACCACCTGCCGGAACTGGCGGAACTTGAACAAAAGTTCCTCGACCTTGAAGTGACCTTGCTGGGTTCTGCATTGCCCTTTGATCTGGGGGACGAATTTGTTATGGAAGATGAAGGCTCCGTCAGGGACGGCAAATTTATTGTCGGTCAATGTGCCTACGATACAGTGGTGCTGCCCTGGGCGGAAAAACTTTCTGACAGCACCTTGAAACTCCTGCACAAATTCACAGAATCAGCAGGAAAAGTTTTCATTCTGGGCAAATCTCCTTTTACTCAAGGAACAGTTCTTGAAAACAAGTTCCAGCTGCTTCAGCATCTTTCTGAGTACCGTCCTCTTGAAATTGAAAGCGATGCTCTTGCTTCTCTGCTGGTCAACTATTCCCGGCAAAAAAATTCCGGCGATGAACTGCTTTTTGTGTTTAACACGGACTGTACTCAAAAGCACTCTATTTCCCTGAAAAAGAGTGCCGCGATCCTTTACAGTGACGGAAAAATGTCTGCGCCGGGCCGTACCTTTGAGATCCCGGCGGGGGGAGCTCTGCGGCTGATTTTTTCAGAGGAAGAGCCTGAGAAAAAGAGTGCCCGGAATTTTTCTGTACAGTATCTTCCTGACAACTGGCATCTTGAACGCCGGGATCCCAACGCCCTTGTTCTGGAATTTGTCCGTTTCAAGAGAGAAAATGATGCCGACTGGTCAGTTGACCTGCCCATTCTGGCTGTTCACGAAATACTCACCGCAGAAAAATACAAAGGCACCGTTTCCCTGCGTTTTGAGATCCGGGCGGAAGCTCCTTTTGCAAACACATCACTTGTCCTTGAAGAACCCGGGAATTTTGAAATCTTCCTGAACGGTCAAAGTGTTCCTTCTTGTGTTTCCGGTTTTTTCCGGGCCAGAGAATTTGAAACTGTCCCCCTGCCCCCTTTGCGTCAGGGAACCAACATTCTGGAACTCAAACGCTTTTTTGAACCCCTGGAAAAACCTGCCCGGGGAGTTACTGAACTTTTCCAGCATTTGAAAGGAGTGGAACTTGAAGCTCCTTTTCTGATCGGCGATTTTGCGGTGCGTTCTTTACGGGAATTCACCCGTTGTCCCGGCGTAGTACGGCTCAACCGTGAATTTTCTCTTATTCCGGAACAGAACACAGCGGCAGATGAACTGACTGCCGGCGGATATCCTTTTTACGCAGGAAAAATGATTCTTTCTCAGGAGTTTGAAGCCAATGAAACAGCAAATATTTTCCGACTCCGCTTTGAACATTTGAATACCGCCGCCTTGAAAGTCCGTCTCAACGGCGTGGAACAGGGCATTGTCTATATGCCCCCCTATACTTGCGAACTTCAAGGTGTCAGGCGGGGAAAAAATCTGCTTGAACTGGAACTCTTTTCCTCTCTGCGCAATCTGTTGGGTCCCTCACACAGAAGCAACGGAGAATACGGCAGATGTTTCGGCGGCTACGGCCACCCCAACAAAAACTGGATCGGTGCCGTGGACGAATACGGCAAACAATATCCCCAGTGGCCATACAACAGAAGTGTTGACACCCCTGCCTGGTGCGAAAGTTTTATGCAGGTGCCTTTCGGCTTCTCAGGAGCAGTTATTGAAGTGATACCTCAGAAATAAAAAACTTTGCCGCTGTGGGATCTCCCTTCCGACGGCAAAGTTTTAATTACTTTTTTTTCTGCGGACTTATTCTGTCACCACATATTCCGGTGAGGGTGAAAGAACCGGCGTCAAAGGGGCACTCAGACGCAGCTGGTAATCTTCCACGGCCTTGCGGATATTGACGGCCCAGACGCCTCCTTTTGCGGGATCCGGCACTTTGACTTCCAAAGAAAGAGTGTTGTTGATCTTTTCTTTTCCGGCGGCCTTTTTCCCCGCAGGATCAAGAATCGTCACGGTCACATATTCTGTGCGGGAAGCGGCAACTTCCACACTGAATCCTTTAACACCGGCAGGGACATAAAAGTAAAGCTTAAAATTGCTTCCGTGCACCATAGGCAAACGATCCTGAGCCACAGCTCCCCCGGGCAATTCAGAGGAAACAGAAACTCCGTGACGGCCGGTATTGATGGAGCAAAGATAAACACCCGGAGTACGGATCTTCAAGATATGGGTAAACTCTCTTTCCTTTGACCGTAAAGATTCCATTACGTTTCCGGCTTTATCGTAGAAAACCACCCGGGTATCAAGATTGCTCTTCCCAATGGGAGAAACTTTGAATTTGACCGGATAATTGCCAACTTGCGAGGCACAGAAAATATATTTGATCTGTTTGCCGCGGAATTTGACACCGTGCTGCACAGAAACTTGAACCTTTTTCACTGCTTTGACTTTTTGCAGATCCAGTGCAGCACTTTTGAAGTTGAGCACTTCGCCTTGAGGTTTATTGCTCTTTTTGAATTTTTCAAAGTCAAACTTTTCACTTTTTTTGCCCCGGACAATTGTAATATCCCCGGAAATCCCTGTGACACCGAAGCCGGTTTTGCCCACATACTCCATAATCTCTCTGCGTTTCGGGATGACTTTAACTTTTTCAAACTGAACTCCCGTAACATTGGAACTGACCCGGCCGTTATCCAGCACCACAGGCACGCCGCTTCCGGTCCTGTGATCCAAAACGGTATTGCGAAAAAGGATTTTATTGCCATTTTCCCACTGATTATAAAGGACTACGGCATTTTCTTTATTATCTGCCAAAAGACAGTTTTCAACTGTGATGCGGCAGGGAACAGAGCCCGCCCGTCCGCCGGTATAGGCTTGCAAACCCACTTTATTGTTTTTCATCCGGCAATTGCGGATCGTTATATCTGACGCCTTGTCAGGACCGCCCAGGTGGATCATAAAGCCTGCTGAAGTATTGTTGTTGAACTCACAATTTTCCACCAATATGTTGCGGACGGAATTGGTAAAATGATTGGGTTCAATGTCGATCCCCGACTGGGGTGGAGTGCCGCCGGTGGAGTTGAAAGCACTGTTCCTGATAATCAAACCGTCAACACTGATGATACTGATCCCCTGACGGTGATGATCTTCACAAATGACCTTGTCAATAAGGATATTGCGTGAAGGACCTTTGCTGTGTCCCACATAAATGCCGTCACCGCCGGAACTTTTGACCGTCAGATTTTCGATACGCACATTGTGACATCCTCTGAGAGAAATGGCGTGACGCCATTCCGACCACTGGTACACTTTGGGGTTCTGGTAATCTTTTTTATTCATTTCGATCACGGCTTTACCCTGACCGCGAATAACAACGTTTTTCAGTTCGTCCAGTTTAAAAAGAAAAGCTGTTTTAGGATGAAAACTTCCGGGAAGAGCCTTCAGCACCACGCCGTCAGCCAAAATCAGTTCCAGATCGGAACGCAGCACCAGAGAATCCGTGATCCAGGGTTTCCCCACATTATCCACAATGACCCGCCGGGCACCGGAATCTATGGCTTTTTGCAGAAAACGGGTGGAATCCTTGGCATCAAAGCCGAAAGAAGAAACTTTGACCGTCTCAACGCCGCTCAAGATGATTCCGGCAACTGAGAGAAAAAACACAAAAAACTTTTTCATAAGAGATCAAACCTTTATGTTAAAATTGAGGGGATCTTCCCGTCCAGCGGTCATAAATAACAGCAAGGATATGGCCTGAACTGCCCACATTTGTCCCCAGCAATGCGTAAGAGGGAATGAATTTCGCCCCTTTGACGGTGGTGTCGATGTACAGAAGATTGGTATTGCCGTTGTGCATACCTTCAAATTTAACGTGAAGCATACAAGTCGTCACAGGAGCATTGAGAGCCCGGACATCGTTGATCTTGCCGGAATTCCGCAATATAGCGGCATACTTTGTCCGGTTGCTTGAATAGGTGTAATAATTCAAATTGGTCTTGGCCACATAGGAATTGATATATTCATAAGTATTGATCAAATTGTCTCTGTTGTCACCGCCCCAGCGGGTCGCAGCGTTTTTATAGTCTTTGTAGTTGAGCTCCACAGCAGGACAGTATAAATGGCCGGGCTTGGTACCGGGAAGGACCGCTGATTCTGTCAGGGAACGGTTTTTGTTCCGGAATGAATCAAGTTTTCCCAGCCCCACATAATTGTCATTGCGGATCAGATAGTGATAGTAAGCAGTCGTCGCCTGGTCGGTACCGTTGGAGTCAGGCATCATTTCCTTGTTATCGGCGACATAAAAAGTGATCATACTGCCGGTCTGTTTAAGATTATTTTTGCAGACAGAGTCCAAAGCCCGCCCCCGGGCCTGCTGCAAAGCGGGCAGCAGCATAGCAGCGAGAATAGCAATGATCGCAATCACAACAAGAAGTTCTATCAAGGTGAAAGGAGCCGGGGAAGGAAGGGAACCCTTTTTGAAAAAAGGTCCCCCCTCCCTTCCCTGGGCCCCATCCATCCTTGCCAAAAACTTTTGGTGGATTGCCGTTTTTGCATTTGCAAAACCGACAATCCCGCATAAGGTGAAAGGAGCCACAGAAGCGGGAAACACATTGTCAAAAAACAGAAATTCAGCAAATTTTTTTCTTTTCATTTTTTTCTTTCCTGTTGTAAAATCAAATCTGGCAGTTTATATTAAATGTTGTATAAAATATACTGTATAGTGCAATTCAATGCAACGCATAAAGATAAAAATAGTATGCAAAAACAATCAAAATATATAATAAAAAGTTCACGAATGATTTTTGACGAAGAATCCCGTGACATCCTTACCTCTGACGTAAATTACGTTTTCAGAGAACGTTATCACTGGGAGAACGATTGTGCATACCCTCTTTTCCCCACCCTTTTTTGCGATGCACTCAGAGATGACGATGCCTGGCTGCAGCACTTCAACTATCATCTCTGTTCCGTTGAACTGTGTCTTGAAGGCTCTCTGGAATACCGCACAGACGCTGAGACTTTTATTCTCAACCCCGGAGAAGTTTTTATTATCGTACCTCACTGCAATGTTATGATCCGCAATGCCGAACCGGGAAAGAAAAGACGCAAATTGACTCTGCTTACCAACGGCAACAACTGTGCGGCACTGTGCGAAAGTCTCGGCTTTGACCGGGTATTGCACCTGACGCCTTCCGCCCCCGGAGAAATAGAAAAAAGAATACGTCACATCGGCAAACTGATCCGGGAAAACGGTTCTCACAGAAGAGCTGCCGAAGAAATCTATTCTCTGCTGCTGCTCCTTGCTGAAGAAAAAAGAAATTCCGTCCCTGAAATGCCCGCAGAAATGATGCCCCTTCTGGCGTTCCTCAACAACAATCTTTCCCGTCAGATCACCGTTTCTGAAATGGCAGATACTCTGGGAGTCAGTCCCGCCACGCTGCGGCGGAAATTCATACAATTTTTTTCACTTCCGCCTTTGAAATATCTGAACCGTCTGCGGCTGAAAAACAGTGCTGAAATGTTGAAAAATACGGCACTCCCGGTAAAAGTGATCGGATTCCGCTGCGGATTCACGGCACCTTTACATTTCACAAGAAGTTTCAAAGATTTTTTTAACTGCACTCCGACAGAATTCCGGGAAAATCTCACTTCCCCAAAAGAGAACTGAACAGTTCCTGATCCCATTTGCCAACTTGAGCAGCCCCCCCCGGACAAAGGGAGTTCAACAACTTCCGATCCCTCGTTCCATTTGACCGATAAGAGAATATCAGGAGTTTTTACTCTTTTTCAGAGCTTATTTTCTGGAATTTGAAGCATTTATGTGCTATATTATATGAAAATTGTACTTTTTTTAACAAACAAAAAATTCAAAGAGGTCATTTATGAGTCAGCTTGAAGCACTGCCCCGGGCGTATGAACCGGCCGAGGTGGAAAAATACTGGTTTCCCAAATGGGAAGAAATGAACGCCTTTCACGGCGAAGCCAATTCCTCAAAGCCCGGTTACTCCATTGTTATTCCTCCCCCCAACGTAACGGGTATCCTTACTCTGGGCCACGTCCTCAACAACACCTTGCAGGACATCCTCTGCCGCCGTGCCCGTATGAAAGGCTTTGAAGTCTGCTGGTTCCCCGGTACCGACCACGCCGGTATCGCTACCGAAGCAAGGGTGGTCAAATACCTCAAACAGACTGAAAACGTCACCCGGGACGAACTGGGCCGCGACGAGTTCATCAAAAGAGTCTGGCAGTGGAAAGAGGAATTCGGCGGCAAGATCATCAAACAGCTGCGTACTCTGGGCTGCTCCTGCGACTGGGAACGGGAACGTTTCACAATGGATGCCGGCCTTTCTGACGCCGTAAAAAAGGTTTTCGTCGAACTTTACAACAAAGGCTACATCTACCGCGGTCAGCGTATGATCAACTGGTGCCCCGCAGCAAAGAGTGCTCTTTCTGACGAAGAGGTGATCTACAAGGATGTTCCCGGAAAGTTCTACTACTTCCGCTACCCCGTTGAAAACAGCGACGAATATGTGGTCGTCGCCACCACCCGTCCCGAAACGATGTTCGGTGACACCGCCGTGGCAGTCCATCCCGATGATGAACGTTACAAACACCTGATCGGCAAGATGCTCTGCCTGCCCCTCACCGACCGCAAGATCCCTGTTATCGCTGATATCCACGCCGATCCCACCAAAGGTACCGGCTGTGTGAAAATCACTCCCGCCCACGACCCCAACGACTTTGAAGTGGGCCGCAGGAACAATCTTGAAGTCATCAACATTATGAACCCCGATGCCACATTGAACGCCCTCTGCGGACCGGAATTCGCCGGTATGGAACGTTTCGCCGCCAGAGAAAAATGCGTTGCAATGCTCTCTGAACAGGGCTTGGTGGAAAAAATCGAAGATATCGTCCACGCTGTCGGCTACTCCGAACGGGGCGACGTGCCCATTGAAACGCTGGTGAGTTTCCAGTGGTTCTGCCGTGTGGGTGAACTTGCCAAGCCCGCTATCGAAGCGGTGCGTTCAGGTGAAATCAAATTCTATCCTGAACGGTGGAGCAAAACCTATTTCCACTGGATGGAAAATATCCAGGATTGGTGTATCTCACGTCAGCTCTGGTGGGGACACCGGATCCCGGCCTGGTACAACGATGACACCAACGAAGTATACGTCGGTCTCGAAGCCCCCACCGCCCCCGGCAAGTGGAGACAGGAAGAAGATGTGCTCGACACCTGGTTCTCAAGCTGGCTGTGGCCCCTTTCCATTATGGGCTGGCCCGAAAAAACTCCTGGGGTGGATCATTTCTATAAGTCGGATCGTAGCCATGTCGTTCT
>JAZUPO010000286.1:0-11487 GCA_045605205.1 Victivallaceae bacterium | reverse complement strand
TCATGTCCGCTCCCAGCAAAGATGATACCCCGATGTTCGTCTATGGTGTCAACGACAAGACCTATGCCGGTCAGGACATCATCTCCAACGCCAGCTGCACCACCAACTGCCTGGCTCCCATCAGCAAAGTTCTGAAGGATACGTTCGGTATCAAACGCGGCCTGATGACCACCATCCACGCTGCTACCGCTACCCAGAAGACTGTTGACGGTCCCTCCAAGAAGGACTGGCGCGGCGGTCGCGGTATCCTCGAAAATATGATCCCCTCCAGCACCGGTGCTGCCAAGGCTGTGGGCAAAGTTCTTCCTGAGCTGAACGGCAAACTTACCGGTATGTCCGTCCGCGTTCCCACCAGCGACGTTTCCTTCGTCGACCTCACCGTCGAACTCAACAAGGAATGCACCTATGACGAAATCTGCGCTGCCATGAAGGAAGCTGCTGCCGGCGAACTCAAGGGCATCCTCGGTTACACCGATGAAGCTGTTGTTTCCACCGACTTCGTCGATGATCCCCGTACCTCCATTTTCGATGCCAAAGCCGGTATCCAGCTTGACGGAACCTTCGTCAAAGTCTGCTCCTGGTATGACAACGAATGGGGCTACTCCAACAAGGTCCTCGAAATGGCCCGTGTCATCTGCAAGTAATGACTTCAAGGGTTATCCCTCAAAAAAGGCGGGCAGAAATGTTCCGCCTTTTTTGTTAGTTTGCAATTAACTTCCAATACAAATGAGGTAAAGAATTATGAACAAACTGACTCTCCGTGATGTCGATCTCAAGGGTAAGAAAGTTGTTATGCGCGTTGATTTCAACGTGCCTATCAAAGAAGGCGTCATCAAAGATGATACCCGTGTGCAGGGTGCTCTGCCCTCCATCAAATATGTGCTTGAACAGGGCGGAAGCCTCGTGCTGATGAGCCACCTCGGCCGTCCCGATGAAAAAGGTATCACCGCTGATACCACTCTGAAACCTGTTGCCGCTTATCTTGAAAAGCTCCTTGCCAAGCCCGTCGTCTTTGTTGATGACTGTGCCGCTGCTGATGCTGCTGTTGCCGCAATGAAGGCCGGTGACATCGTTATGCTCGAAAATACCCGTTACTATAAAGAAGAACAGGCAAAAGCCAAGCAGAAAGATGGCGAAGACGATGCCGCTTTCAAGGCTCGCAAAGCTGAGCTGAAAGAAAAACAGCAAATTCTCGCCAAGAAACTTGCTTCCTATGGTGATATTTTCTGCAACGACGCTTTCGGAACTGCCCATCGTGCTCACGCTTCCACTGCTGTCATCGCCAAATATATGCCCACCTCTGTTGCCGGATTCCTTATGGAAAAGGAAATTGCTTTCCTCGGCAATGCTGTGAACAATCCTGTCCGTCCCTTTGTTGCCATCCTCGGCGGTGCCAAAGTTTCTGATAAGCTGGCTGTTGTCCGCAATCTGCTGACCAAAGTTGATACTCTGATCATCGGCGGCGGTATGGCTTATACCTTCCTCAAGGCCAAAGGTGTGGAAATCGGTAAGTCTCTCTGCGAAGAAGACCAGATCGACTATGCCAAAGAAATGATCGCTGATGCCGAAAAACGCGGCGTCAAACTGCTGCTCCCTGTGGATAACATCGCTGCTGACAAGTTTGATCCCGAAGCCAATACTCAGACCGTCGCCGCAGTTCCTGCCGACTGGATGGGCCTTGATATCGGTCCCGAAACTGTCAAGCTCTATGCTGATGCTATCAAAGGTGCCAAGACCGTTGTCTGGAACGGTCCTATGGGCTGCTTTGAAATGGAAAAATTTGCCAACGGTACTATGGGCGTCTGCGCTGCTGTCGCTGAAGTCAAAGCCAACGGCGGTGTTTCCATTATCGGTGGCGGTGACAGCGTTGCTGCTGTCAACAAGAGCGGTATGGCTGCTCAGATGAGCCACATTTCAACCGGCGGCGGTGCCTCTCTGGAATTCCTGGAAGGCAAAGAACTCCCCGGTGTGGCTGCTCTCACCGACAAGTAATTCCCTCGCAAAGAGGAATATTGAAAATGCGGAAAGGGCTATCCTTTCCGCATTTTTATCATTTCAGGAGTTTTTTATGAGACGTGAAGTTTTATTGCTGACCGGTCCCGGAGGCGATGCCCAGGGATGGGGAAATATGGCTGTAACAGAGGTGCTCAACGATACGATCAATTCTTTGGGTGTCAAATGTTCAATTGCTTATATCAACAATCGTCAAGAATTTGACGATGTTATGGACAACGCAAGTTGCGATCTGGTTTGGAGCTCTCTTTATTACCTCTCTGAACGTGAAGATATTGTAGGTGCTCCTGATGATGCCGAGTGGATCTCTGATTTGCTGGATGCCCGTAATATGCCTTATATCGGTTCCAGTGCCCAGACGATGAAAGATCTGATCCAGAAATTTGTTACTCACGAAATTATGGCAAAAGCCGGTGTTGCTGTTCCTTTTCACGTTCTGGTTGCTCCCGGAGAGAATATTCCTGAAAATATCCCTTTCCCCGCCTTTGTCAAACCCAATGGCGAGTCCCGTTCTGTGGGAATCTCTGACCGCAGTGTGGTGAAAGACCGGATCGAACTTGAAGCTCAGGTGGCTTGGGTACATTCTGAATTGGGGCAGGGGGCCTTGATCGAAGAGTATCTGCCCGGAGATGAATATACGGTTTTGATGCTGGGAAACGGTGTGCATCAGGAAATATTGCCCGGAAAAGTTACTGTGGATGAAACGCATTATGGAAAATTCCGTATATTACGCAGTGATTTGCGGGGTGTCGGTTTGACTAAGGTCTCGATCCCCAAAGAACACTTTGACGAGGCTGTTGAGTTGTGCCGTAAGGCCACCGGGGCTTTGAAATGTATGGATCACGTCCGTGCTGATATGCGTGTGGGCAGCGACGGCCGCCTGCGTATTATTGAAGTCAACGGTATTCCGGGCCTGAAGCCGGTAAAAAGTTGGAGCCCCCAGATTTTCTCCCTTTATCATCCTCAGGAAAATCCGGAAGCAGATTATAAAGAAATGATCCGTACCATTCTTGTTTCTGCCTTTGCCCGCATTGGTAAGCCCTTGTAATTATTGTCAAAAAATCAGAACCGCAACCGGAAAAAGATCCTTCTTCGCGGAATTTGAAAGGAAGAGAAAAATGAAAGAAAAACCCGTTCTTTGCAAACCTGTTCCCGGGGGAATGACTGAGCAGGAAAAAGCTGAAGCAGGTCTTCTCTACAATCCCAATACCACCACAGAAATGGCTGATTACCGCTTCAAGATCCAGGATGCTATTTATGAATACAATCAGTTCCGCCCCTCTCAGGTGCAGGAACGGCGGGATTTTCTTGCAAAGATATTTGGCAAGATCGGTAAAAATTGCAATATTCTGCCTCCTTTCAAGTGTGATTACGGATTTCGTATCGAAGTCGGTGAAAACTTCTTTGCCAATTACAACTTTATCGTGTTGGACGGTAACTATTGCCGTTTCGGAGATAATGTCTGGATCGCTACCAATGTGTCAATTCTGGCGGCTGGGCATCCGCTGGATATGCAAGACCGTATCGACGGCTGGGAATATGCTTTCCCTGTGACGGTGGGCAATAATGTTTGGATCGGCGGCTCAGTTACTATTATCGGCGGTGTGACGATTGGTGATAACGCTGTTGTGGCGGCCGGCTCTGTTGTGATCCGCGATGTTCCCCCTGATACGCTGGTTGCGGGGAATCCTGCACGGGTGATCCGTAAAATCACTGCGGAAGACCGTAAAAAGTATCAGTGGGCTGAACAGGACAGAAAAGAGTAATTGCAAGTAAGAATTGCCGGGAAACTTGCTCTTAAAGAGTTTTTTACCTTGTGGCGGTACAGAAAATGATCTGCCGCCAATATGTGTTTGTTTTGATATTGCCCGCACGGTTGAATTTCCGAAGGGGGCTATATTATTAAGCTGTGATGTGATACGGAATTCGAAATGAAAGAAATTGCTGAATTTGATGCAAAAGGATGCTATTCCTATAAAAAAATAAGTGCTGTGACCCTTCCTATATTGGCGAGTATGCTTATGGAGCACGTTATCGGTATGACCGATACCGCTTTTCTGGGGCGTGTCAGCGAAGTGGCTCTGGGGGCTTCTGCGTTGGGGATGGTCTATTTTCTGGCATTTTTTGTTTTGGGAACAGGATTCAGTTTCGGAGCTCAGATCCTGATCGCCCGCAGGAACGGCGAAAAAGAATTTTCTGAAATCGGAAAGATCTGTTATGCCGGAGGATTCTTTCTTGTTGTTCTTTCTCTCATATTATTATTGGGCATAAAGTTTCTTTCTCCGGTGTTTTTGCCCCATTTGATCCGGTCACCTGAAATTTGCAAGGCAACGATAGAATATCTTGACTGGCGGGCTTGGGGATTGTTGTTTGTTTTCGGTGCTGCTATATTCCGGGCCTTTTATGTGGGGATCGCTCAAACCCGCATATTGACGTACAGTTCCATTGCGATGGTGCTTTCCAATATCGTGCTGAATTACGGCTTGATTTTCGGTAAGTATGGAATGCCTGAAATGGGGATCGGCGGGGCCGCTCTTGCTTCAAGTATTTCTGAAGTCATTGCTTTAGTATTTTATGTATTTTACACGCTGAAATTCGTGGATTTAAAAAAGTACGGTTTTGACCACTTCTCTGCACTGGTCAATCCGGGAATATTGAAAAAGGTATTTTCTGTTTCCTGTTGGATGATGCTTCAGCCCTTTCTTGCCGTGGGGGTATGGTTTTTCTTCTTTATAGCCGTGGAATATCTGGGGGAACGGCCCCTGGCTGTGATCAACCTGGCACGGACATTGTCGGCGTTGCCTTTTATTATTATCCACGCTTTCGCCACAGCCGCCAATTCTCTGGTCAGCAATCTGATCGGCGAGGGGAAGTGCTCTCAAGTGTGGCACCTTGTCAATAAGATTATGGTATCCGCAGTTATATTGGTAGCTCCATTATTGTTGTTTTATGTTCTCTTTCCGGAGCTGTCTCTGCGGATCTACACGGACAATCCTGAATTGATTTCTGCTTCCATAGATGTGACCTATGTTATGAGTTTGGCAAGTTTTATTCAGATTTTTGCCTTTATTCTCTTTAATACAGTTTCAGGTACGGGGGCGGTCAAAACGACAGTGTCCATAGAGTTTATAAATTTGATTTTCTACGCTGTGTTTGTCTGGTATATAATTATAAAATGCCGTCCCTCACCTGCAGTTGCCTGGTCAGCAGAGATTATGTATCAGGGGATCACTGCATTGTTGAGTCTGCTCTTTTTGCTTTACGGAAAATGGCAGAATAAAAAACTTTGATTTTTGTGCTTCAATATTCATTTTTTTGAAAAATTTTCCTGACAAAAACTTCCTATAGTGGAAAGAGGGATCGTTTTCCCTCTGAAACAACAGGAAAAGGAGAAAAAGATGAATATTGACCTGATTACAGGCAGGATCGCAGAAACGACGGCAACTGCGTATTGGCGTTTTATTTCAGAAAACAGCAGTTCGACTTGCGATCGGTGCAGCGGTTATGACGGAAAAGTTTTCAGTGATGATGATCCGGCCAAACCTGTTTTGCCCCTGCATCCGAACTGCCGCTGCCGCTGGCGGGCTGCAACGGCAGAGGAAGCTCAAACTGCGATGATCCCCATTGCTCCGGCCGCGGTGAAACGTCCTCCCGTATTTGCCGGGGGGAATTACGATGATATTATTCAGAAAATCATCAATATTTACCGTTATAAAACTCCGAAACCGCCCCGGAATACAGCCAACAAAGCCAATTGGCTCAAGATGACGTGGATGTGGTTTTTTGAAAAGGGACTCAATCCCATACATTTTTCTATTGATTCACCTGAGTCCAAAGATATCGCTGAGTCTTTCAGTATGAAAGAGGTGAAAGCAGCCTATTTCAAAACCGGTCAGATCCCCACTCACTGGTCTTTTACCGGAAGTAAAACCGCAACCGGAGAATTGGGGGAAGTTGAATGGTTCATCGGCTCCTATGCCATACGGAATTTTAAACTCAACAACGGGATCGCCACATTTACCGTTTACAACAAATCCGGCTGGCATTCAGGTACCCGGCTGCCCAAAAGCTGGAGAGATACCATAAAGGAAGCCACCTCTTATGATATCGTTGATCTGGTCACAGATGCTCCCCGGGGAGAAGTCATCAAAACGAAAATAAAAAAATATTTTCCTGAATCCGCAAAAATTCCCGGTTCCGGATATATTCTTGAACTGCTGCCAAGTTACGGGGGGGATTGGGAACAATATTATAATATCCGTATGGAGTGGAAGGAATAAAAGAACCGCTGCCGGCAGAATATTTTTGAAACGGCAAAGGATATCTTACTGCTTTTTACAACTGGAGTGTTGCAATTCCGGGGGCTGAGGTGTATATTATGCGTATGTAACTGAAACTGCAGAAAGAGATGAAAAAATGAAATTTTTTGGTCGTAAAATTCCTTTGATCTATCTGAACCTTGCCGGATTTGTCCTGGGCTGTCTTGCCGGACTTGCGTTGTATAAATTCGGATTGAGTCACAGTGCAGAGCTTGACAAAATCATTGCAGTTATATCACCTTTTGGTAATGTTCTGGTCAATATGCTTAAAATGATCGTCATTCCCATTATTTTCTTTTCTCTGGTATGCGGAGCGGCGACGATGCCGGCAAAGTCTTTTGGAAAAATGGGCCTTGGGGTTTGCGGTTGGTATTTTTTTACCTCTCTCTATGCGGCGATTTTTGGAACGATCATCGCAGTCATCCTGGATCCGACGCTCCAATCCGCTGAAAAAATGGCTGCCGGTATGATGAAGCAGGTCGAATCAATGAAAGGGGCTTCGGCGGGCGGCGGCAATGCATTGGTCAATTTGCTGTACAGTTTGTTCAGCAATCCTTTCAAAGCTCTTGCAGAAGGAAACTTTCTTGCGGTGATCGTTTTTGCCATTCTTTTCGGTCTGGCGGCGAGGATCGTCCTCGATACCACCCGGGATGAAAAGGTCAAAAACGCCTTGAATACGATGCTCGATGTGTGCCAGGGATGCCAATATGCCATTTTTAAGATGATCGAATGGATTATGGCTTATTTCCCCATCGGTATTTTTGCCCTGACTGCCTGCAGTTTTGCCACATACGGGATCTCGCTTTTTCAATCCTATTTGCAGGTTGCGGGATGCGTGATTCTGGGAGTTCTTCTTATGATCGGAGTTTGTTATCCGCTGATGATCTTTATGTTCTGCCGGGTCAATCCCTATCCTGTTATCTGGGCTTTGCGTGAACCGATCCTGACCGCGTTTGTGACCCGCTCCAGTGCTGCGACTTTGCCCGTTTCATTGCGTACTGTGGAAGAAAAATTCCGTGTCCGTAAAGAACTGTCAAGTTTTACCCTGTCTCTCGGAGCAACTGTCAATATGGACGGTGTGTGTGTGCATCTGCCGGTTTTTGCAGTGCTGGCAGCCAATATGTTTGGATTTGAGTTGACGATCGTTCAGCTCCTGCTGCTGGTGTTGAGTGTGGTATTTGCTTCAGTGGGGGCTGGCGGTGTTCCCGGTGGAAGTATTTTCCTTTTGTTCCTTGTGCTTGATGCCATTAATCTTTCTGCTCCTCAAACTGCCACGATTGTGGCTTTGGCATTGGGGATCAATCCCTTGTTGGATATGGTTGAAACAGCCTGTAATGTGGCGGGAGATAATATCGGAACATTTGTAGTCGGCAAAAAAATGAATATGCTTGACGGCAGGTAATAATTGAGTGAGTTGAAATTTTCCGGGCTGTGCTTACTTGAAAAAAGAGGAGTGCAGCCTTTCTTCTTTGCTTTTTTTTGAGATATCGGGAAGATTGATCCTCCACTGTTGAATCTTTTTTTTTCTGTTTTTATGCGGGAAAATTTTTCGGGGGAGAACAAGTTTTATATTGTCTTGCAATATACGGGCTTCTCCTGTATATTAAAAAGATGTTGCTTAAAAACTCACATTAAGAAAGATATTTGAAAAATGCTTACTTCTCTTATACTCAAACTCTCTCTTGGAAAATTTGACGGAGAATTGGATTCCCGCTTCCGGATACGGTGCGGAATCGTCAGCGGTATGACCGGGATTATATGCAATGTGCTGTTGATCGTGGTCAAGATCATTCTGGCGGTCACTTCGGGCAGTATTGCCGTTGCAGCTGAGGCTTTGAACAATCTTTCAGATGCGGGTTCCGGCATTATCACCATAGCAGGGTTTCATCTTGCGGCTCAGCCTCCTGATTCGGAACACCCTTTCGGGCACGGCAGAACAGAGTATGTGGCAGGAGTCATTGTGGCCTTGCTGGTTATGGTGTTAGGCTTGAGTTTTCTCAAAGATTCGGTGGTTTCACTTTTTCAGCCTGTTCCATTCCGGGCGGATATAGTGACGGTCGTGATCCTGAGTGTGACCATTGGGGTCAAATGCTGGATGTTTTTCTTTTACCGCCGGGTAAGTTCTCTGATCAACTCCAGTGTTGTCAAAGCTGCGGCCTATGACAGTTTAAGTGATTGTCTCGGAACATTGATCGTTGTCGGCTCTCTGATTGCTTCCCGTTACACCACATTTCCTGTTGACGGCTGTGCCGGTATCGTTGTTGCATTGATGATCCTGTGGGCCGGAGGAAATGTCCTTAAGGACACGGTCAGCAAACTTCTGGGGGAATCGCCGGACAGGGAGCTTGTGGAAAAGATCAAAAGTACCATATTGCTCACTCCCGGGATTGACGGAGTTCACGATATCATCGTTCACAATTACGGAGAGAACTCCTACTTTGTCACCGCCCATGCGGAAATTGCATCAGAAGGGGACAGAGCTTCTGCCCACGATATTCTTGAGCAGGCAGAAGTCCGTGTCGCCCGGGAGCACGCTGTGCATTTGCTTTTGCACGGAGATCCTCACGACAAGAACAAGCCTGAAATCATTTACTGGCGCAGCCGTCTGGAAAATACGTTAGCCGGGTTTGATCCTGAAATGAAAGTCTATGATTTCAAGCTGGAAAAAAACGCTGACGGAACAGTCAGAACACTTGATTTTCATTTGCTGATTCCCCACAGGTATAAGGTTTCAGAAGAAGCCACAAAAGAAAAACTTTTGGAAAAAATGCGGGTTTATAAAGCAGATATAGACCTTGACATCCGCTTTGTTAAAAGTTTTGTCTGACAATTTTTCCCTGATGATATTTTGTGAAAACTTTTGAAAAAAACCTTGAAAAGATAGGTTGCCAATGATATATTACCGGAAAAAGCATCTCAATATAAGGGGCGGTTATGGAACAGAATGAATTTTACTCCATTGCAGAAGTTGCTGAACAGCTTGATTTGAGTCAAAAAGCTGTGCGCCGATTTGTCGCCAGTGGCGTGCTTGCTGCAGTGAAAAATGGTTCCAGTTATTCTATTTCCCGAAAGGCATTGGAAAATTTTTCTTTGGATGTTGAACTTGAAGATATTGAATATGATCTTTTCGGAGAGCCGATACTGCCACAAAAAAGTAAACGCTCTCAGGGGCGTAAGGTCGATGATGTCAATTGGGCAGATATCAGTAAGTATTGGGAAAACCCCGGTAAATCTTCATTGACCTATGTGGATTTGTTCTGTGGCGCCGGAGGTTTGAGTAAAGGTTTGGAAATGGCCGGTTTAACCGGTATTTGCGGCTTGGACTGGTTTGATGAAGCCGGAATGACATATGAAAGAAATTTTGAACATCCGTTTATTAACGGAGACATCAAACTTGCAGAAAACAAGCAGAAATTTTATGAAACAGTCAAAGCTCAATTGAACGGCCGAAAACTGAATATCGTCGCAGGCGGATTTCCTTGTCAGGGATTCAGTATGGCAGGGAATCGCATCGTTGACGATCCCCGTAACTCCTTGTATCTGGAATTGATCGAAATCGTTAAAAATTTGCAACCTGATTTTGTGCTGTGTGAGAATGTTAAAGGCTTGCGGAGTATGCTCAACGGTGCTGTTGAGCAAAAAATCATAGAGGATTTTAAGAAAATCGGTTATTCCATTAATGTTACAACTCTCTGTGCGGCAGATTACTATACACCGCAAACCCGGGAGCGTGTCATATTTATCGGTAACCGCATCGGAAAAAAGAATTATCATCCGCAGCCGATCCTTTTGCCTGAAGCGTATATTACAACCGGGGAGGCAATTGCTGATCTTATGACACATCCTGAGGATGAAGGCTTTAATCATCAGCCTACCAGGCACCGTCCGGATATGGTCGAACGGATGCAGCAATTGAAAGAGGGGGAAAGTTTGTATAAGGGGTATTCAGACGCATGGAAAAAGTGCCCGTGGGATGCACCGTCTTGTACGATAAAAGAAAATCATGGGGGCGTGAATATCCATCCCCGTTTGCCGCGTGTACTTACGGCACGTGAGATGGCAAGATTACAATCCTTCCCTGATGATTTTATTTTTATGGGTAAGAAAAATAAGCAGTTGGTGCAAATCGGTAATGCTGTTCCGCCATACTTGGGAAAAGCGATCGGTTTGGCGATTCGTTGTTCTGCAGAAGAATTGGAGAAATAATTATGACAAAGAAAAAACTTTCCAAGAAAGATCTTTTTATTGAACTTGCACAGCCTGACAGCCAAACCGGAAAAAGCGATTGGGTCGATGTTTCAGAGTTTAAAGGAGAATATGCGGCGTTGAAGCTCGGAAACGGTTTCAGTTGGGGGCGTAAGGGCAGTGCATTGGAAAAACAATATGTAATTGAGGTTGAACGAAAGGGGCAAGGAATTATAAAAATCCGCTTGAATGGATTTAATGAGCAAAATGGATTTTCTCAGACAATCAGGTCGGATATCGCTAAGGAGATAAGAGAACGCAACTGCGTTATGCTTGGCGTGCAGGGATCCAGTGTCAATACTCAAATCGAAGTCGATCACAAAGACGGCAGGAAAAATGATCCGCGGGTTTCAAATCCTGCCTCTCAGGAATTTGAGGATTTTCAGCCGCTGTGCAAGGCTGCCAACGATGTAAAGCGGCAAATTTGCAAGAGATGCAAGGAAACAAACAAGCGTTGGAGTGCTAAGAATATTGCCGGAAATCCCTATGCGTATTACGAGGGAGATGAGAATTATGATGAAAAAATCGGGTGTGTTGGCTGTTATCTGTATGATCCTGTCGAATATCGAAAGCGTACAATAGAAAAAGTGTGTATTGAAGCTTCAACTCGCACAGCAGAGGATATTCTTTCCGAACTGTACGGTGAGGAAAATAAATCTTAATTTGCGTTACTCCTCTTTATGTAAAAGAAAAAGTTGATTATTCTTGCAGCAGAGAGAGTGCCGGAAAGAATAAAAAATGCACTGTCCGTTTTTTTCTGGACAGTGCATTTTTTCATTGCTTCAGCGCAAAAAAACTACCGGCAGAGCCGGTATGTTGCCGGACAGCTTCAGCTTTAAGTCTTTAAAAAAGTAAACTCCATGCTATGTTATGCAAGGTTCGCCAACCGCATATACACAAACAAGGAGTT
>JAZUPO010000285.1:0-2175 GCA_045605205.1 Victivallaceae bacterium | reverse complement strand
GCTGGAACAGGGCGAATGGGCTCAGGCTTATCAGCAAATCCCTTTTGCCCAATACCGCAAACTGGCAGACAATTTCAACGCCAGCGAGTTTGATGCTGAAGCAATTGCACGCCTCGCCAAAGAAGCCGGAATGAAATATGTCGTCCTGACGACCCGCCACCACGACGGCTTTTCGCTGTATGATACCTGCGGACTTAATGAATTTGATGCTCCCCATACCCCCGCCAAAAGAGACCTGATCGCCGAATTTGTCGCAGGATGCCGCAAGTATGACCTTGTTCCTTTCTTTTATCATACAACTCTGGATTGGAACTGGCGGCGTAATACTCAATGGGATACTTCTGTTTTTTCATCCGGTACTCAGGTTATGGACGAAGATGAGTTTCAGGAGTATCTTGTTTACTTGCGTAAGTCAGTTGAGATCCTCTGCCGCAATTATGGCAAGATTGGCGGCTTGTGGTTTGACGGCAACTGGTCTCGCCCCCAATCCGACTGGCAGGAAGACCTGCTTTATGGAACGATCCGCAAATATCAGCCCGAGGCCATTATCGTCAACAATACCGGCCTCAGTGCCCTGGGAAAAACGGGACATCCGGAAATCGACTCCGTTACCTATGAAAACAATTCTGCCCGCCCGATGAATCGGGAGGGAATGAAAAAATATCTCGCTTCAGAAGTTTGCAAAACAATGAATTCCCACTGGGGCATCGGCACCGATATCAACTTCCTTTCCCCGCTTCAGGTCGTTGAACAACTCTGCCACAGCCGGGGCTGCGGGGCAAACTATCTGCTGAATTTCGGGCCCACCGCTCAAGGCGGGATCCCCGATTATGAAAAGGCTTTGCTTCAACTGGTCGGAAAATGGATCAAGTGGTATGGTGAAGCCATCTATGAAACCCGTCCAGTTTCCGAACTGCAGTGTCAGGGCAGGGACTTCGTATTGCGCAATGGCAAAGATCTTTACTACTTCACCTTTGATCTGGGGATCCGGGGGCACGTCAATGTAACTGCCGTAATGCAGGGCCCCGGATTGCGTACCATTGACAATTTGAAAGAAAAGATCCTGTCTGTTACCTGGATGGATAATGGTGAAAAACTGGAATTCAGTCAGGATCCTGAAAGCGGTATTACCGCTATCCGCTGCACCGGATTCCCGTATGGCACTCATACCGGTGTCCGCATTATGCGTATAAAAGTGGAATAAATCACACTCCCGTATCACAGTAAAAACAACACAAAAAAAACTGCCGCATCACCTTGAGGTCTTGCGGCAGTTTCTTTTATATCCCCCTTTGTAAAAAAGGGCACTGGATGAAAAGATTATTTCATCACCAGAACGCTGGGATCGTAATCAGCGGGAGCTTTGAAGCCCAGCAGTTCGATACAGGTTGCAGCCAGTGAGCTGATGCCCAGTCCGCTGCGGAGCTCGGCAGCATATTCACCCTTGCTTTCAGGATCGTAGACGATGCAGGGCACAGGGTTCAGGGAGTGGCTGGTCTTGCGGGCGGCCTGACCTTCAGAGTCAACTTTGATCTTGCCGTCTTTGCCGTGTTCAAACATATCGTCAGCGTTGCCGTGGTCGGCAGAGATGACCAGAACGCCGCCGGCAGCTTCAACTGCAGCTTTGATCCGTCCGAGGCAGAGATCCAGGGCTTCAAGAGAAACGATGACCGCTTCAAGGTTGCCGGTGTGGCCCACCATATCGCCGTTGGGGAAGTTCATACGGATCATATTGTATTTTCCGGAACCGATAGCATCGACAACCACATCGGTGATTTCAGCACACTTCATCCAGGGACGCTGTTCAAAAGGAACCACGTCGGAACGGATCTCAAGATATTCATCAAGAGTTTCGTCAAATTTTCCGGAACGGTTGCCGTTGAAGAAATAGGTCACGTGACCGTATTTCTGAGTTTCGCTGACGGCCAGCTGGCTGATACCGGAGGCACACAGATATTCATCCATAGTGCGGTCGATTTCAGGAGGATTGACCAGATAGTGACTGGGCACGTGCAAGTCGCCGTCATATTCCATCATACCGGCGTAGAGGACATCGGGTTTCACGCCGCGGTCGAAATGATCAAACTCATCACCCTGATCGAATGCCTGACTGATTTCCAGAGCCCGGTCTCCGCGGAAGTTGAAGAAGACAACAGCAAGTCGGATCGTAGCCAT
>JAZUPO010000284.1:0-4016 GCA_045605205.1 Victivallaceae bacterium | reverse complement strand
CTTCCAAAGACCGCTTGGCCACAGACTTGGGGGGCAAGAACACGCACCCGCAGCTGCTTTACAAGAAAGTCGTAGACAGCGGTCAGATCACCGCTTTTTGCCCTCAGATCGAGGATCTTGTGGAGCTGGATCCAGCTTTTGCCTGTGTAGGTGGAGTCCCCGTAAAGACGGGTAAAATCTTTGGTGACTTCCCAGCGTGCCTCTTCGGGCTGCAGTTTGACTCCGGCGGGCGTTCCGAAAATAAAGGGGTATTTCCCCTTTTTCACATCGTTGACAATGGGGATCTTTTTACCGGTGATCTTGTGCAGATATTTCTGCAATTCTCTTCCGGCAAACTGGATGACGCCGTCAGCATCTTTTTTGACGACAATGACCGCTTCCCCCGGATCAACGGTGACGGCTGAAAGGCTCAAGACCATAGCCGTCAGCACTGCAAGTGTTCCGTAAAGTTTCATTTTTCTCCTTTATTTTTAAAGTGATGATGGTTAAGATTTTTTACCACTGCGTGGGAGCCCAGAGCCAATCTTTCCAATCCTTGGAACTCCCCTTGCAGGGGTATCCCTTCATAGATTTCACGCCGCCGTCAAGTGTGGCATAATTCCAGTGTCCGTTGTGCCGTTCTCCGGGCAGATAATTGTAAGCCCTGAGATCGACTTGAGCATATCCGGAAGTTCTGCCGATATAAAACCATTTGTCACCGATGGAACAAGTGGCAGAGGGCTTGACGACCTTCGACAACTTCCGGCGTTCCAATCTTGAAGCACTGGAGGCATTGGTCACATATTTATGGCTGAGGTAACGGTTCATACCGTAATGAGTTCCCTTATAGGTAAGGCCCACAGAGGCAGAACTTCCGTCATCCTTCCTGCCGAGGACACCATTGGTTTCAGTGGGACACGCAAAAATCCCTTTGGGAGATAGTACATTGGAAGGAATAGCTGTATTGACCAATTTCAAAGCAGCAAATGCCTGCTGCCAAAAGGTGTTGCCCCCTGCGCCCACAACGCCCTCATCGGAAACGCTGTAAAAGTGTGTGGTGGGCATAACATCGTTGTAGGTATCGCAGTAAAATATGACCGCCGTTCCAAAAGTTTTCAAATGGGAAACGCATTTGCTGCTTTTGCCCCGTTCCCGTGCCTGTGCCAAGGCAGGAAGCAGCATAGCGGCAAGAATAGCTATGATCGCTATTACAACGAGAAGTTCGATCAGGGTGAAGGGATTTTTAAAATACCTTAAAGAATCGTTTTTCATAATGACCTCTTTTTTGGTGGGATTTATTTTCTGATAATATCGTGCAGTATGACGGAAAATCCCCCTTCCTCATCACCGTCAATGCCGTCGAGCAGCAAGTCGGTGATCTCATCCAGGGGATGACGTATGGACGAAACAGGAAAAATGCCGTTTCTGATGGCATAGATATCGTTGACCCCAGCCACCAGCACATCTTTTCCGGGGACTCTGCCTGACTCAAAAAGACAGCGTATTCCCCCCACGGCAAAGTAATCTGAGTGATAAAAAATCGCAGAAACATCAGGTGCCTTTGCCAGAAGTCTCTTTGTAGCCATATACCCTGTTTCCGCTGTTTTTTCAATTTTCCAATTGTTGTTGTGTACTTGAAAACTCTCAAAGTAACGCTCACGGAGTTCCTCCTGAGGAGTTTCAGGAAAAAGTTCGTAAAGTCCCTTCAAACGCAAAGACCTTTCGGGCGCGATCATTTTGAAATTCTCTCTTTTGTTTTCAAGAAAGAAGTTCAATATTTTCCTGATCGCCGGAACAGGATTGGTTGTTACCGAAAAGGGACAGGCTGAAGAATATCCCACCACCCTTTTTTGCGCTTGGGCAAGTTTTTCACGGATGGCAGCGCCCCCCACAGGGTCGCCGATGAAGAGAAACTTTTCAGTCCCCCGGGCACAAAGATTGTCGATGGTTTGAAGATTCTTTGTTTCATCCTCTTCCAGAGTCATAACATAAAGAGAATACCCCCGTTTTTCAAACTGGTTGAGCAGCTGCAAGAGCAACTGCTGGATATGCTCCTGAACTGATATTTCACGGATCGCCACCAGCAGCGCCGCCGTGTTGGTCTTGTCACCCCGGAGCAGCTTGTGACCGAACTTTTGCTTGTAGCCCAGTTCCTCAGCCACGGCAAAAACCTTTTGACGGGTCTCTGCTGAACTGAAGTCATTGGGCCGCCTGTTCAGAATAAGAGAGACAGTAGAAGTGGCAAGCCCTGTTCTTTCAGCAATGTTTTTTAATGTAACAGCCATATTGATGCCCTATACAAATAATTTGTACAAATAATTTATGTTGACAAAAATATACCCCCTCTTTACAAAATTTTCAAGCACATAAAAAATTTTTTTCAGAAAAATCCCGTAATTTTTTGAATTTTTCAATCCGTCACGAATTTTCGATTTCCTCATTTTTCCCTCTTGACTTTAATAAAAAGGCAGTGTATATTAACTGTATTAATAACTGTGTTATTTTCTAACCAAGTACCGTGAAAGTCGTTTCCTGATGAAAAAAGATATTATAAAAAATCATATCCGCGGCGAACTG
This sequence comes from Victivallaceae bacterium, assembly GCA_045605205.1. Classification (GTDB taxonomy): domain Bacteria; phylum Verrucomicrobiota; class Lentisphaeria; order Victivallales; family Victivallaceae; genus UBA1784. The sequence goes on along the minus strand of JAZUPO010000284.1, from coordinate 1,460 downwards.
ACACAGGAGATCAGTCAGATCCTGCTGCAGAGGATCGAGGCAGGCTTCTATCCCCCCGGCAGAAAAATCGACAGTATCCGTCAGATCGCTTCGTCGCTGGGGGTCAGTACTGTTTCTGTGCAGAACGCACTTAAAATTCTGAAAGAAAAAGGAGTTGTCAAAGCTGTTCCCGGCAGCGGCGTCATTGTGGATGAATCCTATTCAAAAGAGATGCGTGTCTGCAATATCGCTTTTGTGTTTCCTGAAATCGCCATCAGACCGGATATTCTCCAGTTTGAAGACTGGGTGATCAATTCCGAGATCCACCTGGGGCTGCTCCGGGGCGCAGAGTTGTACGGGGCGAAAATCAATTTTCTCCATCTCGATGAAAAAATGCCCGAAGGGGGCTTTATGAAAAAAATGAAGGAGATCCGGGAAAATGATGCTGCTTTTTTTGTCGGCAGGGAACTCTTTGATGTCCAGAAAGAACTTGCCCGGGAAATGCCGGTACTGAACGTTATCAGCGAATATGATGAACTGCCGCCGGAAATCTGCCGGGTCAGTTCAGCCAACCGGGAGGCTTTGCGGCGGATCGCCGGACAGGCACGGGAATGCGGCTGCCGCAGTGCCGGGATCATCTCTTTCTGCCGCATAAATCATTCAGAAGATGATCCCGGATTCCGGGTGATGAGACTGCAGCAGCAATTGTTTATGCAATACTGCAAAGAAGAAGGTATAGAAGTTTCCCCCGGCAGAAATTGGGAACTGTATGAAAACCGGGATTACGGACAGGAGTTACGTACACTGCTGAAAAATGATCCGCCGGAATTTATTTTCTGCAATTATTCTTATCTGACAGGGGAACTTTATGAAAGCTGCCGGGATCTGGGTATACGGATCGGCGAGGATATCCGTATTATGGCCAAATCGCCGGGATTGATCTTCACCGGATTGAAACCGGCTGTGACTTATATGAAACCGCCTGTCGCTGAAATGGCGGTGGAATCTGTCAAATATGTGTGCAAATATCTGCGCGGGAAATTGCGCCGTGAAGAACTGCAGATCCCCCCTTTGAGTTATGATTTTATTCAGGGAGCTTCTGCGCTTCCAAAGCAATAATGACCGGATCATCAAAAATAACAGGATACAAAGAAAATGACAAAACACAATGGAAGAAAAAGAAAATTGCCGGTAAGCAAAACTCGTCAAATGTGTGTTTATGTTTTGCGAAAAATTGCCTCTTGCCTTAATATTTTCCTTTGCAATTCTGCCAAACGCGGGATTGTCGGTTTTGCAAATGCAAAAACGGCAATCCATCAAAAGTTTTTGGCAAGGATGGATGGGGCCCGGGGAAGGAAGGGGGAACCTTTTTTCAAAAAGGGTTCCCCTCCCCCCCCCGGCTCCTTTCACCTTGATAGAACTTCTGGTTGTGATCGCCATCATTGCTATTCTGGCGGGTATGCTGCTCCCCGCTTTGCAGC
>JAZUPO010000283.1:0-6901 GCA_045605205.1 Victivallaceae bacterium | reverse complement strand
TACTGCGACGTGGTCACCACCACCACCCACAAAACTCTCCGCGGCCCCCGGGGCGGTCTGATCCTCTGCAAGGAACAGTACCTCAAGGCCATCAATTCCGCCGTTTTCCCCGGACTTCAGGGCGGACCTCTGGAACACGTCATCGCCGCCAAGGCTGTCTGTTTCCTTGAAGCTCTGCAGCCTGAGTTCAAAGCCTATCAGCAGCAGGTCAAGCTCAACGCCGCAAAACTTGCTGATGAACTTGCCAAACGCGGATTGCGTATCGTTTCGGGCGGTACTGATAACCACCTGATGCTGATCGACCTGCGGCCAAAACAGGCTACCGGTAAGGCTGTGGCCAATGCTCTTGACCTCGCCCGCATCACCGTCAACAAGAATATGATCCCCTTTGACCCCGAAAAGCCCTATGTTACCAGCGGTATCCGTATCGGTACCCCCGCTATCACCACCCGCGGTCTCAAGGAAGCTGAAATGGTCAATGTCGCTGATTTCATCGAACGCGGCGTGGCTCTGCGTGAGGACGAAGCCGGTCTCAAAGCTCTGGGCGAAGAGGTCAAAAACTTTATGGCGGCATTCCCTATGCCCCAGTTCAAATAATGTAAGGAATTTTTGTTCAAATGCTGGATCTTAAACTTATCCGTGAAAATGCCGAAATGATCAAGGCCAACTGTCAGCGCCGGGGATTTCCCCTTGACATTGACGGATTGCTGACTCTTGATGCTGATTACCGTGCTCTTGACCGCGAGGTGGAGGAACTCCGTGCCCGCCGCAACAAGCTGAGCAAAGAGTGTGCTTCAGATCCCGCCGCCCGCGAAGAGGTCAAAAAGATCAAACTGACCCTCAATTCCAAAGAAACCGCTATGGAAGGCATCAACAAAAAGATGATGGCCGTCCTGACCCGTATCCCCAACTTGCTGGCTCCCGATGTGCCCGATGGCACCGACGATACGGGCAATGTGGAACTGCGCAAAGTGGGAACGATCCGGGAATTTGACTTCCCTGTGCGTGACCACCAGGAATTGGGCGAAATGCACGATATTCTGGATATCGCCCGGGGTGCTAAAGTCGCCGGAACCGGTTTCTATTACTGGAAAGGCAAAGGGGCTATGCTGGCTCAGGCTTTGTACTTCTATGTGCAGCAGTTCCTTGTGAAGCGGGGTTTCACAATGTTTATGACCCCCTGTGTCGCCAAAGAACGTACTCTGTACGGAACCGGCTATCTGCCCTTCTTTGCCGATCAGACCTACAATCTGGAAGGGGAAGATCTCGCCCTCATCGGTACCAGTGAACAGACCCTGGTCGGTTATCACGCTGACGATGTGCTTGATGGTGAAAAACTGCCTTTGTGCTATACCGCTTTCACCCCCTGCTTCCGGACCGAATCCGGCAGCTACGGCAAGGCTTCCAGAGGTATTTTCCGTGTGCACCAGTTCCACAAGGTCGAGCAGATCGTTTTCTGCAAACCTGAGGACTCCCCCAAGTATCACGACTTCTGTCTCCAGAATGAAGAGGATCTGCTCAAGTCCCTCAACATTCCCTATCACGTTGTCAACGTCTGCGTGGGCGACCTGGGAGCTCCCGGATACAAGAAGTATGATATTGAAGCCTGGTATCCCACCTTTAAGACCTACCGTGAAGTGACCAGCAATACCAACTTGACCAGTTTCCAGAGCCGCCGCTTGAACATCCGTTACAAGCAGGGCGATGAACGTGACTTTGTTCATACGATCAGTGCCACTGCTGCTACTGACCGTCTGATCATTGCCATTATGGAAAACTATCAGCAGAAAGACGGATCCATTGAGATCCCCGAAGTGCTGCGGCCTTTCACCGGCTTTGATAAGATCGGTTGATAGATTTTTTCTGCAGTTTATTTTACAACACAGCCGATTGCCTGTTTACCGCAAGCGATCGGCTTTTTTGGAGAATAAAAGACAATGAAACTTTCAGATTTTCCCAAAGGAGAGATCCTTGTTTCCCCCTCCCTTCTCGCCGCTGATTTCGGCAAACTCAACGAGCAGATCGCAGAAGTGACCGCTGCCGGAGCAGAAATGCTCCATTTGGACGTGATGGACGGTGCTCTTGTGCCCAATATCTCTTTTGGGGCTCCTGTGATCAAGCCCCTGCGTAAGAATTCTTCTCTTTTCTTTGATGTGCACTTGATGATTGAACATCCTTTGCGTTATGCCCGGATGTTCCGTGAAGCCGGTGCCGATCTGGAAACGTTCCACATCGAATGTGCCGACGATATCGACGCCACCATTGCCGCCATTCACGGTCTGGGGGCACAGGTGGGCATTTCTATGAAACCTGCCACACCTGCTGAAGCGGTATTCCCCTATCTGGACAAGATCGATATGGTGCTGGTGATGACCGTTGAACCCGGTTTCGGCGGTCAGAGCTTTATGGCTCATCAGATGCCCAAAGTTGCTGCGTTCCGCAAAGAAATCGACCGCAGAGGTCTTGATGTCAGATTGCAGGTCGACGGCGGTGTGGATGAAAACACGGTCAAAGAGTGTGCTGCATACGGTGCTGATATTATGGTGGCGGGAACTGCAGTGTTCCGTCATCCTGAAGGTATGGCGACCGCCGTGGCACGGCTGAAAAGTGCCAAAGAGCTTTTCGGTTCAAAAGTGCAGTAAAAATGGCTGAACTCAAAAATACTCCTCTGCGGGAGTTTCATCTGGAAATGGGGGCTAAAATGGTCCCCCGTTCCGGCTGGAATCTGCCTTTGAATTTTTCTGAAGGTGCCGCAGATGAACACGACTGCTGCCGCAATAAGGCCGCATTGTTCGATTTCTGTGCAGACGGAAGATACCGGATCGCCTTTCCCGGAGCTGCCGAAGCTGTTGTGCAGCTTCTTTGCAATAAAAATCCTCTGCTCCCCGGCAGCTGCCGCAGAGATTTTTTTGTGGATCCTCAGGGCAAAGCTGCGGCTTTCTGTACTGTTTCTCTTATGGCTCAGGATGATTTTTTCATCACAGTGCCTTTTCAGTGCACGGCCAGGGCGGAAGAGCTTTTTAATCTGGCAAAAGTTGAATACACCTCTCTTTCTGAATATCTGGGGTGTATCGGTATCAGCGGGCCGGAAAGCCGTAAAGTCCTTGAAATGTCCGGAGTCAAACAAGAAGAACTCCCCGCTCCCGGAGAAACAAAAATTATTGAACTGGACGGACTCAGAACGATTGTGAGCTTTTCTGACCTTTTCGGGGAAGAAGGCTTTGAAATCAATTTCAACGCCGAGTGCAGCGACCAGATCTGGGATCTGCTTCTGGATACGGAGATCCCCTGGCCCGCAGGATTGGCCGCTCAGGAGTCTTTGCGGATCGAAGCAGGATTCCCCGGAGTTTCTGAAATTTCCATCCCGGGCAAAGCAGAAGAAATTTTTTCCAACCTGGCTCAAATTTCATTTACGGGCCGCCGTGCCCCCTTTGCCGGTGTCAAACTTTTCAAAGATGACATCGAAATCGGTACAGTCACCACCGGAGCCTACTGCCCCACCTGGGGCAACGCCGGTGCTCTGGCGTTTTTCCCCGCAGGGACCCCCGAAAACGGTACAGAACTTCACTGCGACGCCACCGGCGTCCAAATCACAGGTGTTGTTAAATAAAGAGTGGTGAAAAGAGCTGAGGCGGGGCTTGGGATTTCAGCAGAGATCCAGGCAAAGGCTGATCGGGCATTCTGCCGGTGAATCAGCTCCGGAAAGGGCTTTTTTTCCGCCTCGACTCCTTTTTTGTTCTTTTTACCGAACCTTCATAGGGGACAGAACTATTTTATTACGATTGCCGCATATCCCCTGGGATCAGTCCAACTCCGCTTTGCACTCTCTGACCAGGTGGAACTTTCCCGGGTCCTGTCGGTCAATTTTCTTGAACGTGTCACATTGAAGCGGAAACTTTTGTGTATTGCAGGTGTCAGGGGAAGCGTGATCTCCAGTCGCCGGGCACGGGTATGATTTCTGACCGTATGCGTCACACCGGGGAAAACAGTCCATTTATTTTCCGGTACGGTGCGGCTGCTGTATCTGCCGGAAGCAGAAAATACGAGATGACGGACTTTTCCGTTTTCCTCTAAAAAAAGTTCAATGGAGTCATCCTTCCAGAGAGAACTATCCGGAGCACCGGGATCGAACTTGACCTTTTTCATTTCCGGTTCATCTGCAATGATTTGCAAAAGCAGTTCTTTGCCGTTGTGTTTTATTCTGAACTTTGTACCGGCGGCGTTTTTGTCATAATGATCCATAGGATGAAGTCGCTGCCAATCGGACCAGCGGTTGCGCCGGAGCAGGAGTTGAAGGGTGTTGGCCTGAATATTGACCACCTCTTTTCTTTCGGCTTTCATAATCTCATAAATCCAGGTGCGGAATACTTTAAGCCGTTGAGCGTAGGGTTGCTGCTGTGCAGCGATTTTTTCACCCTGTTCCAAAAGATCGTTGATATACGCCATTTCTTTTTCGGTATAAACCTTTGTCCAGGCGTGGATGCGGTTCTTTTTTACATCCCGGTCGATGCCGATTTCCCGGGGACGGGGGACATTGGGGGTTACGGCCGGATAATAGGTGCGGAAATTCTTTTCAAAACGGTCATAGATCTTCATCATCACATCTGCGGCAGGACCATACATCACCCGGCAGTGGTCTTTGATGATAGATTCCACATCCTGATGGGGGTTCCAGAGCAGTTTGGATTGGACATACATATCGAGAACACGCTCCGTATGGGTGGGCCCGGTGTAGGCGATCCGGGCTCCTGTACATTTTCCGGCCATCGTCCGGAAATAATCTGCTGCAAGCCGGGGATAATTTTCAGGGACCGCAGGCAGACGGCCGGCAAAGTTTTCACACACATAAATGCCCAGACAGACGTTGTCGTATCCCACCTGATCTCGCCAGAGACGGATCTGTTCAAGATCATCTTTCAATACATTGGGAAGCAGCATATCTTTGATCCCCCCCTGACAGATCCTCACCCGGATATTTCCGGGGAGTTTTACAGTTTTGGGGAAACGGGTCATAGGGGGATAGACTAAAGCTGCAATGTATTTGCCGGGATGTTTCTTTTCGATTTCCTTTGCCACATAGGCGATCAGCTGCCAGTAAAGTTCTGTATCATCCAGACAGGGATGTTTTTTTCTGAAGTCGTTACATCTGTTACAACGGCATCTGCCGTCATTTTTTGTACCGTGATCCATTGCATTGATAAGAAATTCCTCTTTAACATTCCACCCGTGCCAGCTTTTGATGTGAGGCAGACCGGCATCGGCAGGTTTCTTCCCTGAGAAATAAGCATCAGCGGCTTTCAGCCATATTTCCCGCACAGCCGGATCACTCCAGCAAGTATATCGGGGACAACGTTCTTTGTTTTTCATCAACTGGAATCTTTCGGGGTATTTTTTATACCAGATTTGATCCAGTTTCAGCATCAGTTCAGTATGACTGCCGTCTCCGATCCCCCGTATGCAGCTGGCCCTCATACGCAATGCCCACAAGACGGCTTCCTGCCGTTTCTTCGTGTAAGATGCGGCGTCTTTATATTTATGAAAGCTGTTGATTTTAGTCATATTACGCTGAGAAAAGACAGGAGCATCGCTTTTGAACTTTTTGGAAACGACGATCTCTTTTACTCTGGGGATATATTCATACCCCTTGCCGGGAGCCGCCCAGCGGACACCGGTTTCTTCCAGAAAGTCATAGACTCCGTGAAGCGTTCCCCGGTGTCTGGTTTCAAAGTAAAAAGTAACGATATCGCCTTTTTTGTATTTCCGGTCATCATCACCCAGAATGTAAAGATCATTGCCTTTGACAGCTCTCAGGAAACCGTCCTGTTTCAGATTTTTGATCAAAAGATCAGCCTTCTGTGCCTCCGGTTGATCCCCCACATAGATAGCCGAAGCATATCGGGAAGTCCGTTTTTTTACAATGGGGAAAGTGCCGCCGGTCATCTTTCTCAGGTGATATTGGAGTTCTTGAGCGGCAATAACAGCCGTCGCAAAAGGTTTTTCCGGCAGAACGATCTCAGCGTCCTTGAACCGCAGGTACGCAGCACTTGCACTTATTGCAGAAAAAAGAATAAAAGTTAAAAGCAAAAATTTTTTCATTTTCAATATCTCCTATCAGATTTGCAGTCAGCTTCAGAAAATGGGGCCTGTTTCAAATTTTATACCATTGGGAAAGAAATAAATGGCGTAACTCTTATCTTTGGTCAGTTGAGCCGCAAGAGGGATTTGCATCGTTGAAACGTGTCCGTCGGCGTGGGTATAGTTGCCTTTTCCTGTATGCTGAACAATGCCGAGAACAAGATTTTCCTTTTCATTATCCCAGTTGAAGTAATTTGCTCCCGGAGCAACGCCGCCGTCAGCCAGAGTGACATATTTTGTAACAGAGGCAAGTTTGTTGATTTTTCTGGCCCGCACCCAGGTATCAGTGGCAGGATCTTTGTCCCTGCGGAAACCATTTTCCTGATTGACAACATAGCTGGGAGAAAAATAGATATTGTCGAGGGCATAAGAAAGATATTTGGCCCGGGCGCTATTATTGTCACTTCCGCACCGGTACAACTTGGGGAAAGGTGATGTAAGAGCGATCCCCAAATATGGGGCACAAGTGCGAAACCAGCGTTCTGCCCGATACTCTTTGGCTCCGTTATAATAGGGCAGATAGTCCTTGTTATCGCCGCTGTACTGCTGAAATGCCACACCGATCTGCTTTTGATTGTTGATGCACCCCATACCTTTGGCCTGATCCCGTGCCTGCTGCAAAGCGGGCAAAAGCATAGCCGCCAGAATAGCGATGATCGCAATAACGACAAGAAGTTCTATCAAGGTGAAAGGAGCCGGGGAAGGAAGGGAACCCTTTTTGAAAAAAGGTTCTCCCTTCCTTCCCCGGGCCCCATCCATCCTTGCC
>JAZUPO010000282.1:0-6221 GCA_045605205.1 Victivallaceae bacterium | reverse complement strand
GAGGAAACCTGCGATACGCAGGTTGATCATAACATCGGGTGCGGCCTTTCCGGGTGCTACAGGACGGGAATAATTCTCTGATAAATAACCCACATTGTCGATGGCACGCCAGTCACTCTGGTGGCCCATAGGGAAGGCTTCATACCCCAGGTCTTCGATCTCTCTTGCCATATTATTGACGGCCATAGGCATAAAAATATAGGTGATACCACCGTAGCCCATACCGGAGTAATTGCTGAAAAAAGTTCCTTCTTCAATACCCCGCAAGCTCCCTCTGAGCACCCGGAACGCCAGAGCGATACAACTTTTAGCTTCGGGCATAATATATCGGGGATCCATTTGTTTCGGAGCACCTTCGAAACGGCTCATAGGAGCGATTCCCACCAGATCAGCCCCTAATTCTTTTCCCCGCTGTTTGATCCACCGTGCAGCGGCAGCAGGATCGTTGAAATCAACATTCATCGTCAGTTTTCTCCTGTTTTTTCTCTTATTTTCTGAACGGCATTCTGAAGCAGCCGTATACCGCGTTTCAATTCATCTTTGGGACACCTGAGGCTGATGACATAATTTTCGGCAAGAGGTATGGCAATACCGGCGTCCCCCGTCCCGCAGAGTTCCATCGTCACAAAGTTCTCTGCTCTTGCCTTTTCAAGAAAGGCATCAAGATTTTCCTTGTTTTTCCAGAAATTGGCTCCATTTTCCTCAAAGGGCCAATAACTGAAAAGTCCGGGGGCATAAACACTCTGCATAAGAAAGGCAAGGCCGGTACAAGAAGAATACAAAGGCAGACTCATACTCACAGGATACTGCAGCACATTGCGTCTTTCAGGCGAGACTCTCAGCACAGTCCGTAAATGATTGTCGCAAAGATTTGTCACTCCGGCCACACAGCCGGGCATTGCGGAAGCAAGTTTCAACAGCATTGTGCCTGAACTCTGCATCAGGATATGGGATCGTTCCTGCACAAGCAATTCTGCTACAGCTCTTCCGAGACGGTAGCGGTTCAGAGAGTCTTTTTGCAGATACCCTCTTTCGGCGAGAGTCCGCATCAGATTATATGCTGTGGTGGTATTGAGTCCCAGTTCGTCACTCACATCCGCCAGCCTGACACCAGAGGGAGAACGGGAAACCGATTCCATTATATCCAATGCACGGACAAGAGATTGTACAAGTTCATTACCCGGCACGACAACAACCTTTCATCATTGATGAATTATTTTTTCAAACGACATCTTAATATAGTTCTATCCGACTCTTTTTACAAGAAAAAAAGGTAAGAAAAATCACTTTTTCCGAAAAATTCCCTTTGCAATATTCCGGAAGCGGCAGTATATTGAAAACGAGATTATTACACTTAAAGAAAGACCCCAAACAGATGAATCCTTTATTAGCAGTTGGCTATCAGGCAACAGAAGGCACTCAACTTTTTTCAGATATCATTGCCGACTACAAAGAAAGTATCGGTGAAGTTTATTTTTCCTGGGGCTCCACCCCTTCCGGGCGGCCGGGAGTTCCCCTGACCGACTGGGAGCTTCAGGAACGTTTGGAATATGAACTGCACGCAATGCGTCATCAGGGATTCAAACTGGATCTCCTTTTTAATGGCAACTGCTACGGAGCGGAAGCTGTTTCTGAACATCTGGCAGCTGAATACTGCGGTATTCTTTCTTATCTCGACTCCCGGGAGTTACTGCCTGAGATCGTCACCACCGCTTCGCCTTTTCTGGCAGAGGTAGTGAAAAAAGAGTTCCCCGAAATCGAAAGACGTGCCTCTGTCAATATGCGTCTTGACAGCACACTTGCCCTGGAGTTTCTGGGGGATCTTTTTGACAGTTTCTATTTGAAACGCGATTTGCAGCGTAATCTTGAAACAGTCAAAGTGTTCCGCAACTGGTGCGATAAACACGGCAAAAAAATGGGGATCCTTGCCAACAGCGGCTGCCTGCGCAACTGTCCGGCACAAACGTTTCACGACAATTTAGTAGCTCATCAACGGGATCTTTACAAACTCCGGAATCTCCCCGGCAGTTACCAAACCTTTTGTATGAAGCATTATCAAAAGGAAGCAAACCGCCCCGATTTCCTCAAAAGCAGCTGGATCCGGCCTGAAGATCTGCACCTTTACGATGATCTGGTCGACTTTGTCAAGATCGCCACAAGGCAGCACGACCGTCCCCGCACGGTCATCGCCGCCTACGCCAACAGGAGTTATTCAGGCGACCTTGCAGCTTTGATGGAACCCAATTTTTCCTCTGTTTTCGCAACTGCCGGTATTGTCGAAAATTCCCTTATCCCCGGTTTTGACGCTCTCCCCGGAGATTGTGCGACAAACTGTACCCATTGCGGCAAATGCGAAACATTGTGGCAAAAAATTTTCATCCCCTGCTGACACACTGCCAAAATAAAAAACTCCCCATATATCTGTGATGATATACGGGGAGACACTGGGGCACTTATTTTTTCTTGAGAGGCGGATAGATCAAGTCTGTTCCGGCCTTTTTTCCTGTCTTGTAACGTATAAGGATGCGGTCTGTTGTCAGATTGCCTGCACTGACCTTTTTGCCATATCCATTCAAGTAGGTATATTCAGGTGAGTCCACAAAACTGACTCTTGAGCCATTCTGCAGTACAGAATACTCCAAAAACGTTTTCCCCTGCCGGGCAAACCAGCCTCCAGCGGGGAGTGCGTATTTTTTACCGTCGACAGTAATTTCCCAAATCCGTTCATCCCAGTTGCAGTTGACATAAAGTTCCAGACCGTTTTTATATTCCACATACACCATATTGTCACGGTATTTTCCGGAAACCAAAGCCTCCTCTGTGGGAACAAGTTTTTTGCCGTCGAAGTAACAGATTCTTTTGACTTCTTGCATCATATACCGCTTTTGCAGCTGCCGTACAAGATAATAGGTCTCAAGAGTTTTGTCAAAATGCTTATGGGGATCAGGATAAGCATCGCCGCTGGGTTCAATAAATCCCACAGTACCGAAAGCGATATTCATAGCCAGATAATGATAGAGCAGTGAATAATCACTGGTCGTATACCAGGGATTACCGCAGAACATCGCATAACCGATATTCAATCCCCACGCCGGAGCCAGCGGATTGAGCTTTTTCAGACGAAAATCCACCAACAGTTCATAGCGTGCCTTCCGGGGCTTCACACGATGTCCGAAATTAGGAAGTTTTCCGTAATCTCCGTCATTGAGCCCGACCCAGTAATAATCGGCACCGCGGCCTTCGGCAAAAACGGGCCCCTGATAGTTCTCCCGGATCCGCTGAAATCCGGTTCCGATGGCCCGGATCGTATCGATCATTTTTCCGGCTTCCGGATAACGGTGGTCGTAGTCATTGTACATAAAGGGAAGCCGTGACGTAAAGCCGTCCACATATCCGGTTCGCCGGGGTTGATATTTCTGATGACGTTTTTTGAAATATCCCTGTTCCCATTCCGCCAGAGCCCACATTTTATGCATATAGGCCTGTACATTAGAAGTATTCCAGGTTCCGTCTGAACGGAGAACGACCTTATCAGGATCCCACACACCGGATTTGATCTGCATCGCATTGTAAGTCTCATAGTATCCGGGAATCATCTGTTTTTTCTGCAGATCCTCAAGCATAGCCTTCAAAGCTTTACCGCCCCCGTGCTGCTGATGAATGTAAGAAGGCTGCGCCGAGTGGAACGCCGACTCACCGCTTCCCCAGAGCCCGGAGATCCAGAGCCAGCCGAACACATCAAAGAACAAATGATTGACACCATACCGGTCGTAAAGGTCAGTCAGAACTTTCGCCTTGCGGAAAATGTCAGACCGGACCTCAAACTTTTTGTAAAGATTATTGCTCAACATTTCCTGATAAGGTGATTTGGGATTGGAGGGATTGATCAGCACCTCTTCAAAGTTCTTTGCGGCAGTGATATATACAGTTTCCCGCAACGGATGACGGCTGCCGTCAGTCCGCATATTGTAGCAGTAACCGATTTGCAGAAAATTGTAAAAAGCCTTTCCGGGAAGTACCTGACTGCCGGCATCGTGGGAATGTATGGAAAAATTACCTTTGTAATAGTCGTGAAAATGCGAAAAGAACCACCCGTCATTCCAAAGGATCTTGGGGGTATGGTTCATAAAGGGCACGCCGAAAATTTTTGCATTGGCAGCAGTGCCTTCAGCGTGTCCCGGCCACCACTCTTTAAGGAAAGATTCTTTTGAGTCCAGATCAGCGACCAAACTTTTTCCGGCAATCCTGAAACGGTATGTAATCACCTGAGAGTAATTGCCGAATTTGAATTTCCAAAGGGCCTGAATTTGATTATTTTTCAATTGACAGCTCAACAGTTCCGCTGTCACCTCTCCTTTTTTCCGGATGTCAAAGCTCTTGTTTCCGGCTGTAAAAACAGGACCGCTGCCCGCAGCAGGCCGTATTTCTTTACCGGATCCGCAACGAACGGAAATATCCTCCAGAGTTCCTTTTTCCGGCCGGTAGGTAAAAATCGCCCCCACACCTTTGGCGTTCATATAACTCAACTTGAAAGCACTGCCATCCTGCCACACCCGGTGTGTGACCTTTTCGCAAGGCACAGGACGGGCTCCTTCCGGTGAAACAGGGATCTTGACGATCTTCCCCGTATTAAAACGATCAGGAGGCCGTTTCAAATGATCTTGTGTCATAGTAATACCGAACTGTTCCAGATGCCAGATATCAGGAGCACGGTTGGTGCGGAACCGGATACTCTGAAATCCCACTGAAAGCAGCTCTGTTCCGGCGGGCATTCTGGTATACAAGGGAATACGCAGCAGATGCCAGCCGGTCAAAAGTTCATTAAAATTGTTTTTCCGACTCTGCCAGGTATGGATCTTTCCGTCAGGTTTTCGGAATTTCACCGTCACGACAGAGACATTTTTGGCATAAGCAAGAAGCATAAAGGTATCAAATTCCCGGGGGGCTTTCACCCTTTTCTCCGGTATGATCTCTGCAAATGCACCCTCTTTCGGAGAGGTCAATTCCAATTTCAGATTAGGCCGTTTTCTGATCATCTGATCCCGGGAAAGACACAAAAATCCTTCGCCGTTGAAAAGCCGTGCTTTCCATAAAGGAGCTGCGGTAAAATCGACAAGAGGATTTTTCAAAAATGCTTTTTCTGTGATCTCTGCTGGAGGCGGAGCAAATCTGGGATTGGCCCGGTATTCAATGTCTTTAATATGACTGACAGGATCATTTTTCAGAAGCGTGACCTCTTTGAAGGCCTGCTGGCCCTGAAGCGATGTGGTCAACAGAGAAAACACTGCCAGACTGCAAATTTTAGAAACAATAAATTTCATACTTTTTCACCTTTTTTGTATTCCTGCAAGACGGCTCACTCAGGAAGCCACATCCATTGTCTTACACTTGTGTAATTTGTGTAAGTGTAAAATGCAAACGGCGATCCAGAAGGACATTTGAAAAAACTAACGTGTCCATCCACCCACCCGATATTCAAACCGTTGTCGTGACGGGGGTAAAAGATTCCTTCAGTATAGGTTTCTGTACCGTTGCTGTACCAGCCGCCGGTAAAATCCCGGTCAGTGGTTTTAAGATTCATAATGTCAGCTATGAGCAATTTTTCCGACGCCCGTCTGATACGGCTGGTCTTCAGCGGCAAAGCTCCGGTGGAGTTTGGAACCATCCAGACATTGATGCCGTAAGAGAGCTTGGCAGCACTCCAGTCCATTTTGTAACGGTGGGACGGACAGGAAGCCAACTCTTTTTTGTCTGCGATCATCCGATGAGGCCAACGGATCCCGTAAGTTGTTCCGTCAGACATCTTGTGAGGAGGAAAGTAATCCTGATTTTCGGCGGCATACATTTGAAATGCCGTATTGATCTCTTTGAGCTGAGCGGCACATTTGATCTGCTTGGCTTTATTCCGGGACTTGCTCAACGCCGGCAGCAGCATCGAAGCAAGTATCGCAATAATAGCTATCACGACAAGAAGTTCTATCAAGGTGAAAGGAGCCGGGGAAGGAAGGGAACCCTTTTTGAAAAAAGGTTCTCCCTTCCTTCAAGTCGGATCGTAGCCATGTCGTTCTGTGGGCCAAGGAGTTGTCACCTTAACTTGTCTTCCTAAGACCGCTTGGCCTCCGACTTAGCAATGATCGCAATCACAACAAGAAGTTCTATCAAGGTGAAAGGAGCCGGGGAAGGAAGGGAACCCTTTTTGAAAAAAGGTTCTCCCTTCCTTC
>JAZUPO010000281.1:0-3676 GCA_045605205.1 Victivallaceae bacterium | reverse complement strand
AGGAGCTGCAGTTCCTGTCACAGGGGGATGATCCGGGGGGATGAAGAAACTGCCGGAAAATGCCGTGGACGGTCCCCAGAAATTTCAGTTTTTTTTCAAGAAAAATGTAAATTGTGTTTCAAAGGACATAAGATGTCCGTCCCGGGCACTATATTATGGAAGGCAACAATTTTTTTCAGTTCTCTTTGGTTTGGTGTTGTGTGGGTGTTCCTCTATGGCAGGAGCTGGCTGCTGTCCTCCCTTTCAGCAGCAGTTCCTGTCATAGGGGGAAGCTCCGGAAAACCCTTTCCAAAAAACTGAACAGAGATATATGTACAAAAAATTTTCCGTATTCCCCTTTCAGGTGGATCGGGAAATATAATTTTAACCTTTTATTCGCAATTTCCATAAATAAAAAAAGGAGAAAAAAACTATGGAACTTATGACCGAAACTGCCGCCACTGTCAAATTCACTGCTGATGAATTTTTCAAGAAGGTCAATGCCGCCAATCACGGCAATTCTTCCGGCAAGGATGAAAATTTTCAGCACGTTGAAGTCGCCGGACTCACGCTCGAAAGTCAAAACCTTGCCCGCAGTGAGTTTCAGTTTTCAAAACTCTCTGATATCACCTTTACCGATGTGGATTTCAGCGGAGCAGATTTCCACTTTTCCCAGCTCAAAAATGTTACTTTCAACCGCTGCAACCTTGAACGGTGCGAATTTGATTTCAGCCGGATGAGCAATGTGAAATTTGATGGCTGCATCCTCAAATACGGTTCCTTCAACTTTATGAGCGGCGATGTGAAATTCGATACATCTTCCCTCGTCAGAGCTGAATTTCACAACACCACAGCCGCCCTTACGATGAACAACTGCCTCAACAGCAGTATTGAACTCAACTTCTGCCTCAATCTGCAGCTCACGGCCGATAGCTGTACATTCAATGAGGCCGAGTTTCACGATTCCACCCTCGTCGGAGTCATCTCAAATTCCGTTCTCACCAATGCTGAGTTCAACGGTGCCAACGGTACTCAAATGGTTTTTGAGAACTGCCGTCTGCGGGGCATCAGCACCCAGGGAGCCGTCAATATCAACAGCGGCACTTCCGATGATGAGGAGGAGGATGAATTCGATTTCGATCTCTGAAACCCCTTGAGTGTACTTTTTTCTGTTCCCGGCAGCATCGGGCCGGGGACAGAGCCTTTTGAACAATATTCAAATATATTTTTACTTAACGATCAAGGAGATAACTGTTATGGACAATAAAACTGCCATTGCCAAAGTCGATCAGGAACGTCTTTTCGGGAAAGGTGTCGATCTGTACAAAAATTACTATTCCGTTCTCGGTATCCGCAATATTCTTGCCAATATCGGTGTCCGCTCCAGTCACGACGGAGACTGGGACCGTGCAGTGGTAGAATTTGTCACAACTGCTGAACTGAACGAGCTTTACGATAAGATCCTGCCCCCTGCGGAAAGGGAGAATCTTGCTTCTTCAAGAAATCACCGCACGCCCCCGGAACTGGGGGACGATGATCCCGATGACATTGTCTCCTACCTTGATAAAAATGTGGTGCACCGCCGGAAAATGTGGCGGGGATTCCTCAAGATCTATCAGAAGCGGCACGATGAATACAAGGCCGCACTGGAAAATCCTGAACGTTTCAAGTCGGCGGCGGAGATCCGCTTTACTGAGATGCAAAGGCTCTTTGAACTCAATGATAAAGAACTTCATATCCTTATGGCGGTCTTTCTCTCCCAAACCCGTTCCACTGAATACGGGGATTTCGATATCAACCGTTTCCGTTCCGGCGAAAAGGTTTCAGCCCTCGCCCGGATCATCGGCGTCCTTGATGTGGAAGCTGCGGAATTGCTCTCGGATGAAAACAATATCCGCAAATTCGGCCTGCTTGATGAGGATATGGATCTTGATCGTACATTCCTTTCTTATTTGTCCGGAATTTCCTCAAAGCCTCTGGCTGAAAAGTTTTGGGCCGAATTCAAAGGGGAAGTCCTGCCCTGGGAGTTCCACGGCAAAGTCGCGGAAAAACAGGGGGAAGTCATCAAACAGATGATCAAAGCCAAAACAGCCGATAAAGGCCTGGGGATCCTGCTGTACGGTGTTCCCGGCTCAGGCAAGAGCAGTTTCGCCGCAAGCCTTGCCCATTCTCTCGGAAAGAAACTTTACTTCATCGCTCAGCACGATGAAGATTCACGCCGTATGAGTTATTCTGCCAATTTCAGATATGCCGCTCTGGCAGTGGCTCAGAAACAGCTCGATCCTGAAAACAGTATCCTGGTGGTGGATGAGTGTGATAAGATGGTGGAAAACACCAGTCTCGGCGGCGGATTCCTTGCCAAATTTTTCGGCGGAGATATCGCCGGAAGCCGTGATGGTGAATCAAAAGGGCAGTTGAACAGTGTCCTCGATAACAACTCCCACACGATTCTCTGGATCGCAAATTCAAAACGTGAGGCCATTGATCCTTCATCAAGAAGAAGATTCGATTTTTCAGTCTTTTTTGATGAACTTTCTTCTACCGCAAGAACTTACATCTGGCACAACGCCTTGAAGTTCAACAATTGTGAAGGCAAACTCAGTGAATATTTCATTGAAAAAATTTCCGCCCGCTATCCCGTCAACCCCGGCGGTATCGCTGTGGCTGTGAAAAATGCCGCTTCCGTATGTGCCGCCAATCCGGAATTGAATTTTGAGCAGGAAACAATGACTTTCCTCAAGGCACACTGCAATCTTTTGGGGATCCAGGAGTCCCCCGAAGAACTCTTTGAGCCCGCAAGAGATTACAGCCTTGAAGGGGTGAACATCCGCAGCGGTATCAAGCTGCCCCGTCTTATTGATGCCTGCAAAAATTTTCTCACCAAAGCAGCCGATATCAATACAAACAGAGATCAGCCCCGGATGAATCTCTTGCTGTTCGGCTGTCCGGGATCAGGCAAGACAGAGTTTGTGAAGTATCTTGCCAAAAAGTTGAACAGGAAACTTTCGGTCAAGAACGCAAGCGATCTGCTCAATATGTATGTGGGCGGTACCGAGGCCCGTATCGCCGCGGCCTTTGCCGATGCGGAACTCAATGGCGAAATTCTCTTTATTGATGAAGGTGATTCCCTGTTGGGGGCCCGGGACGGCGCTGTCCGTTCCTGGGAGGTGAGCCAGGTCAACACCCTCCTTGCAGAAATGGAAAAATTCCGTGGGATTTTCATCATTTCAACCAACCTTATCCAGAAATTGGATCAAGCTGCACTGAGACGTTTCAGCTTCAGACTGCACTTTGATTACCTGACGGATGAGGGCAAGGAAATTTTCTTCAAAACCTATTTTACCGGCCCTATGGCACTTCCTGAACTGACGGAAGAGGAAAAGAAAAAGCTCTACGCCATTGAGTCAATGACCCCCAGCGATTTCCGCAACACAAGGCAGCAGTTTTTCTATCTCAATGATGAAAAACTGAGCAACGGGGAAATCATCGAAGCTCTCGCCGCCGAAGTTACCAGCAAAACTTCAGGCTCAAGCTACCGCGGTCTGGGCAACGTCGTGTCCAAGATGGGCTTTTGAAGTAAAATGAGGTAAGAAAACTATTTTCCCCAGAAAGTTTTTACAGACCGCTTTTAATTTTTGACAAAAAGTCAAAAATTAAAGGCGTTACTGAAAAAGGTTTGGGAAAAGGGGGTGGGGTT
>JAZUPO010000280.1:0-9112 GCA_045605205.1 Victivallaceae bacterium | reverse complement strand
CGATCCGACTTGCCGTAGGAAATAATACAGACGCTCTGGCGGGGGAACTCCCTGTACAGTTCGGTTGCAATATTGCGGTGAAGGATCCAGAGCTTTTCTCCGAAATCTTTGACGCCGAAAAGTTTGGCACAATTGTCACATTCACAGGGCCGGAATCCGTCACTCTGGGAAAGCTGAGCCATAGGAAATCCCGCACGCAGGTTTTGAGCCACGTTCTCTTTGATGAGTTTCTGTACCGTTGGATTGGAAATACACAGGTGATTGTAAATGTTTGAGGAGCGTTTCCCTTTGATGAGAGCGAAAAATTCAGGATTGGTCTTGAAATATTTTTTCACCGGTACTGCAACCACATAGTTGTGTCCGCCGTACTGACGGTACCAGGGGGCGATAAAGTGACCGTTGAAAATGTCGTAGTAAAGGCCGTGGTGACGGCCGATATTGTAACGGACAGCAGGAGTCCGGAAATAACGGAATTTTTCCGGAACAGTGAGGCGTTTTTGCGTTTTTACAGAAAGTCCCTCAAGATCTTTGCCGGGGAAAAGCATTTCCGCTCCGCAGAACTGACGCAGAAATTCTGCTGCGGCAATGTAGTTGCCCTGTTCTTTGGCATACAGAGAACGGCTTTTTCCGTAGGAGGTGTTGTTGCCGTAGAGAAAAATGTTTTTCCCCCGGACTTCGATCCGGTGTTCGGCGTGGGCAAGTTCACCTTTTTTACCCAGAGCTTTGACATCACCGAGAAAGATCGCCGGCGTGTTTTTCCATTGAGATTCTTTTATGACAGGCAGACGGGCACCGGTGGAACGGAAAATCGCTTCTGAAATAAGCCGGGCACAACGCTGCGTCCAACTATCGGGATTTTGAGATTGAATAACAATAGAGTAAGCAGATTTTCCGTTTTCAGCAATGACCAAATCCGCTCCGGGAAGCATCATTGCAAAACACAATAGCCCAAAAAGGATCGTTATTTTTTTCATTTTTATTCTTCTTCTCCCAGGATTTGACGGATTTTAGCACAATGTTCAATGGTGACAAGAGCCTCTTTACCGGTACAGACACCGGTGTGATCGCCCTTTTGAACGGCATTGACAAAGTTGACCAATTCCTGATAATAGGGGGAAACTGCGGGAAGTTCCACCTTGTTCGCCTCTCTTCCGGTACATTCGGTCAAGGTACCGGGAGCTCCGCTGTAAAGGCTGCCCTTTTCAAAGAACGCCTGAAAAGTCTGGTGGAAGGGGTAGGAAACAGGCGGAATGAACGCAGATTCAATAAGCACATTGAAATCTTTGTAATCCAGTTCCACTGACAGCCAGTCCCCTTTGAAATCCTTTTTGCCCCGGCGGGTCGCTTTGATCTCTGCGGGAGTACCCAGCATATAAAGAGCAAAGTCCAGATCGTGGGAAAGAAGATCAAAGAGCGTTCCGCCTGAATGACGGACAACTTCAGGGTCGAGCCAGCTGCCCCAGCCGGGAATACCGGCAAAGCGGCGCATTTCCAGAAAGGTCAGTTTCCCGAAATCGGCTTTGTGCAAAGCACCTTTCAGGGCATTGTATTCAGCAAAACAGCGTACTACATAACCCACAGAAAGCAGTTTTCCTGCCTTTTCTGCAGCGGCAATCATCTTTTTGCATTCATCAACACTGGTGGCAAAAGGTTTTTCCACCATAACGTGACAACCGCTTTCAAGTGCTGTTATCACGGCACTGCAATGAAATCTTGTGGGCAGTGCCACGATTGCGGCATCGGGAACGCCCGCTTTGCTGACAAGTTCATCCCAACTTTTATACCAGGGGAGTTTTTGGGCCTGTTCAACAGTAATGGTAACGGCATCATTGTTGCCTTTGATGGATTTCAGCTGTTCAACGGGATCATTGAGATCGACGACTCCGGTGATCTCGGTATCGGGAATATTGAGCAGGCTGCCCGCGTGAGTCTGGCCCATAAAACCGAATCCGACAATGGCGACTTTCATATTCTATAAACACTCCTTTCAAAAAAAGGGTTAAAACAGAGGGCTTCTTATTCAATATAACAGCACATCGGCAATATTGCAATGTATAAAAGATACTTTTTGATCAGGAATTTGATTTTTTCCGGGAAATATAAGGATAAAAGACTTTTTATGATAAGTGTACTTGACTTTTTTGCTGCGGCGTGATACAGTATGCAGTGATTTTATGTTAATTGAATCCGGGAGTATGTGACATAATGGTTGAAAATGTTTCATTGAGCCGTCTGCATAAAGAAAACAGGGTCCTCGTTACCGCTCACAGAGGGAATTCCAGCGAATACCCTGAAAATACCCTTATTGCTATGCAGAAAGCTGTGGAAGCGGGAGCCGATTTTATTGAATTTGATTTGCGTTCCACCAGTGATAATGTGCCTGTGCTGCTGCACGATGCCACTTTGGAACGGACCGCCAACGTTTCCGGGCCCCCGGAAGAAAAAACCCTCGCTGAAATCAAAAAACTCAACGCTTCCTACTTCCGGTATCAGCGGCGTCAGGCTGCTCCTCTTGATGAACAAATCGAGATCCCGACCTTTGAAGAGATCCTCGCAGAGTTGAACTCAAAGGCAGCAATGAATATTCAGATCTATCTGAAAACTCCTTCTGCCTTGAAAGAGGCCTGTCTCCTTTACAAAAAATATGATATGTATGACAAAGGTTATATGACCATTGCTGACGAAGAGGTTGTCAAAGCTGTGCACGCCATTGATAAAGATATTGCGATCTGTCTTACTCCCGGCTGGAATGAACGGGCCGATGAAGCAAGTCAGCGCCGCTGTGCAGAATTGGGGTGCCGCTTTTTTCAACCTGTCCGGGCAACAGTGACGCCTGAAAAACTGCTCCTTGCCAAAGAACTCGGGCTGCGTGCCAATGTGTTTTATGCCGACAGCGAAATCGAATTTGCCGGACTTTACAATATGGGGGCTCCCGGTATTATGACCAACGCCCCCCGGCGGCTTGTGGAATGGCTCAAACTTCAAAAGTAAAAGCGCTGTTCCCGACAAAGGTCGGTAAAAAGGTTGAGGGAGTTGGGGCGGTGGGAAAGCCCTTTTGAGGAAAGGTCTTTTTCCCCCGCCCCATACCCCACCCCCTTTTCCCAAACCTTTTTCAGTAACGCTTTTAATTTTTGACTTTTTGTCAAAATTTAAAAGCGGTCTGTAAAAACTTTCTGGGGAAAATAGTTTTCTTACCTACCCGTAATGGGGACAGAGCCAAAGTAAAATAGAAAGGTAAAATGTCTTATGAAAAAAATCGTCTTTCCCGAAAAATGGCAGAGTGATGAATGGTACGGCTTCAAACGTTATCACTTTGAATTTGAAAACTGCAAGGCCTGGATCGTCGAACCCAAATATCCCGCCGGTGACGGCCGCTGGAGCTGGTGCACCGTCTGGCCCGAAGCCTTTGTGAAGCGGGTGGGGATCGTCGATCTGCTGGAACACGGGTTTTATCACGTCCATATTGATGCCTTTGCTTTCCGGGCCAGCCCCGAAGGTGTGGCGATTATGAACAGATTTCAGGATTTTCTCGTCAGTATGGGACTTTCTTACAAAGCCAATCTGATCGGTATGAGCTGGGGCGGATTTTTCTCTCTGCGTTACACCGAAACCTATCCTGACCGGGTCGCAGCCCTTTATCTTGATGCTCCCGTGTGCAACGCTGCCGACCCCGCTGCTGTCGACGGCGACCGCACCAGGTCCATTCTCGAAAATTACAAGATGACCTTTGAGGAACTGAGCGTTTCCAAACTCAACCCCCTCAACAATGTTGAAGCTCTGGTCAATGCACGTATTCCTATGAAGGCTGCTGTCGGCGAAACCGACCAGTCTGTCAACAATGATACCAATTTCAATATCCTCGAAAAAAAGATCATCGAACTGGGCGGCAGCATCACCACCACCCGCCGCAATTACTGGGGACATCATCCCCACGGCTTTGATGATACAGAAGAATTGCTGGCCTTCCACTGTGCCGCCCGGGAGGAATAAATCTTTATGGAACAGGTCAAGTTTATTGACATCCACGCCCACGCGTACCGGATCCCTGTGCCCTTTGTGGTGCAGTTTCCGACTCCGGCGGAGTTGGTGGCCCGGTACGACAGGGAAAATATTGAAACCGGCTTTGTGCTGCCTATCGTCAGCCCTGAGATCTATTCCCCTCAGACCAATGAAGAGGTGTTGGAAATGGCAGAAAAGTATCCGGGACGGATCCTGCCTTTCTGTAACGTTGATCCCCGGATGCTCACAAATTCCTGGGATGCTCCTTTGGATCAGGTCTTGAGTTACTACAAAGAACGGGGCTGCCGGGGAGTGGGCGAGATTATGCCAAATATGGCAGTGGATGATCCTATGGTGCAGAACCTCTTTAAGCACTGCGAAAAAGTGGGACTGCCTGTGACTTTTGACGGTTCCGACCGCTGCCATAATGATTTCGGACTTATGGACGATCCGGGGATCCCCCGCTTTGAACATACCTTGCAGAAGTTCCCTGATCTGATCTTTTTTGCTCACGGACCGGTTTTCTGGTCGGAACTGGGTGTCTTTGACGATACTGTGGGACAGCGTAAATCAACATTCCGTCCGGACGGCAGTTATATTTCTGCCAAGCCCCGAACCGGTCCGGTGCTCAGGGAAGGAGCGGCGGTCAAACTTTTCCGCCGTTACCCCAATTTGCTGGGGGAACTTTCTGATGCGGCAGGGGTACTCCGGGTGGATCCCGATTACGGAAGTGCCTTTCTGGATGAATTTCAGGACAGACTTTTCTTCGGCAGTGATATTTGTTTTGCTGAAATGCCTTTTGCTGCAAAACAGCTTCTTGATGAATGGCTGGCTGAAAAACGTATCTCTGAAACGGTCTATCGCAAGATCGCCAGAGAGAACGCTGTCAGGTTTTTCAATTTGCCGAACTGAAACGATGCTGCAAAACACAAGGGAGATACCACTGCGTATCTCCCCCTTTTTTTTCAGGAATTTTTCAAGGCGGGAAAAAGGAAACTCAGCATAACGTTTTTTTCCTTTTCCGTGTCAGCTTCAAGGTTTTTCAGCAAAAGGTGGCGGAATTTCCCTACAAGGGAACAAAAGATAAAAAGAGCAGCTTCTTCGGGGTCTATTTCCCGGAACTCCCCGGAGGCAACCCCCTGTTCCATAATGCTTTTCAGGATATCCAGAGGCCGGGGACGGTGGGGCAAATGCCGTACAGGATTGTTACGCAAATACTCCAGACGCAAATGCCGGTAGGTGTTGAAGTCCTGCCACATAATCGAGACAAAAAGTTCAAGCTGTTCAGAAGCGGGAAGCTCAGGGGAGATCTTTTCTTCCATCAATGCGGTCATCGCTTTGCGGCGCATTTCCATAACTGCGGCAGTGAGAGCTCTTTTATCTTCAAAATAATTGTAAATAGTTCCTTTGGCGATGCCCATTTTTTCTGCCAGATGTTCCATCGAAACATCTCCTTGAGCTGCGAACATTTCAGCAAATGTACGGCAGATATTCTGCCGCATCTGTGATGTATGCAGTTCTTTATTTTCCGGTGTCAGGCGGGGCATAGGTAAATTTCCTTGATATTTTAAGTGTTCATTACTAAATTTACCACAGAAATAAAAATTTTCAAGCGGGAATTGCTCCTTTTGACGAAAATCTTTTGATCAGAACTTGAAAATCCGTTCAAGAGGTGATAACTTAACAAACGTCATCATTTATGTTTTTTAAGGAATGAATTTTTATGAAAATTTACATTATGACCGATCTTGAAGGAATCAGCGGCGTCAGCAGTGCAAGCTATATCAGTGCTGCCAGAAACCGGCCCGACCTTATAGTTGAAGCACGGAAATTTATGGCAGGCGATATCAATGCCTGTGTCGAAGGATGTGTCCGGGGCGGAGCCACTGAGATCATCGTCAAAGATTGCCACGCAGGGGGATTCAACGTGACCCGGGAAATGATCGACCCCAGAGCGGATTTTATCGCCGGTTCCACTCCCGGGATCCGTTTTGCCGATATTGAAGGCAGCGACGGACTTATCCTTTTGGGATATCACGCAAAAGCCGGTACTCCGGGGGCCGTGTGTGAACATACGATGAGTTCCATCGGCTGGCAGAATGCCTGGGTCAACGGACGCAGTATCGGTGAAATCGGTATCGATGCCTATATCGCCGGAGAACACAATGTCCCTGTCATTATGGTGTCAGGAGATGACAAAACCTGTGCCGAAGGGGCCGAATGGCTGCCCTGGGCTGTGATGTGTCAGGTGAAAAAAGGCTTTTCCTGCAACGGAGCCCGGATGCCTTCTTTTGAGAAAACCCGTGCTCTTATTACTGAATGTGCCGAAAAAGCTGTCAGAAAGGCAAAAGAGTGTCCCGTACTCAAACCGGAATCCCCTGTCACATTCAAGCTGGAACAGGTCTCCCGGAGCGGTATGCCTGCCAACCCGGCTTACAAACATCTTGATGCCCGCACCTGGGAACTGACCGTCGAAAGTATGGAACGGGCCCTCTTTTTCAATTGATTTCAAGAAAGCATTTCTGATATGAAAATTTATATCGTAACTGATAATGAAGGCATCGCCGGAGTCAGCGGAGCCGATTATATCGTTCCCGACCGGGGACGGCCGGATCTGGTGGCTCACGCAAGAAAACTTCTTTCCGATGAGATCAACGCCTGTGTCGAAGGATGTGTCCGGGGCGGAGCCTCTGAAATCATTGTCCGCGACGGACACGGCGATGCTCACAATGTGACCCGGGAAATGATCGACCCCAGAGCAGATTTAATCAGCGGAGCTACGCCGGGGGAACTTCTGGCCGATCTTGAGGGCAGCGACGGACTTATTCTTTTGGGATACCACGCCAAAGCCGGTACTCCGGGAGCCGTGTGTGAACACACGATGAGTTCACTGACCTGGCAGAATCTCTGGATCAACGGCCGTTTGACAGGTGAAATCGGTATTTGTTCCTATATTGCCGGAGAACACAATGTGCCTGTTATTATGGTTTCAGGCGATGACAAAACCTGTGCTGAAGCTGCCGAGTGGATTCCCCACGCCGTCAGGTGCGAGGTGAAAAAGGGATTTTCCTGTCACGGAGCCAGGATCCCCGCTCCCGCAAAAACCAACGCTCTCATTACGGAATGTGCCGAAAAGGCTGTCAAAAAGGCAAAAGAGTGTCCCCTGCTTCTGGCGGCAAAACCTGTGACGATGCGTCTTGAACTGGTTTCACGGCAGCTGCTGCCGGTGCATCCGGCATACAAACACCTTGATGCCCGTACCTGGGAACTGACTCAGGAAAGTGTTGAAAAGGCGTTTTTCTTTAATATGTAAGGCAGAACAGTTTTTGATTTCTGTATCGTATCGGTGATGTTCAGGATCCCTTGAGCATCACCTTTTGTTTTGAGCTGATACAGCATATAAAGGGCAATATGTCAAGGGCAAGATAAAGAAAAAATACAAAATTATTTTGAGAAAAATACTATATATTGTGTTTTTGACGCTTGAAATATCAATATAATGTGGTATTGTATAGATGTGACAGGAATCCGTGAAAGAATGAAGTGTTTTACGGATTTTTTTATGAATCTGGTATTTATCCTGACAAAAGCGGTTATTGGTGAAATGATGAAAAGTATGCGTTTCGGTTTGCGGAAGATGACTCTGCTGGATTTTCCCGGCAGGGTCGCCTGTACTGTTTTTACCTGCGGATGCAATTTCAGATGTCCTTTCTGCCATAACGCTTCTCTGGTTCGGGGCAGTGAAACGGATATGGAACTGAGTGCCGGGGAACTCCTTGAGTTTCTCGACCGCAGAAAGGGACTCCTTGACGGCGTTGCCGTAACAGGGGGGGAACCGCTGCTCCATACGGGAAGTGCTGAACTCCTGAAAGAGTGCAAGGCAAGAAATTATGCCGTCAAGCTGGATACCAACGGTTCATTCCCTGAACGGCTGGCTGAGCTCCTTGACTCAGGAGTCGTTGACTATGTGGCAATGGATATCAAAAGTTCGCTTGAACGGTATGATATCGTCTGCGGCAGAGAAGGGATGAAAGACAAGGTGATGCAAAGTATGGAGCTGCTGATGAAGGGATCTGTGGCGTATGAGTTCCGTACCACTGTGGTCAATGAACTCCACGAAGTCTCAGATATTGAGGCTGTGGCGCAGATGATCGCAGGAGCTCAAAGGTATTTCTTGCAGAACTTTGTTGAAACGGGCGATCTGCTTTCTCCGGAAGCATCTTTCACAGGTGTGGGGAAAGAGAAACTTCAGGCAATGCTCGAAGCAGCCCGCAAATATGTTCCCGCAGCGGAAATCCGCGGCACCGCAATGTGAGAGATGAAGTTTTTTTGTAGAGTGTATTGTATTATTGTGTGGTAATTTCTAAAAAGAAGGGCAAAAACGATGTATCAGGTCCAGAAACGGAACGGCAAGAATGTTGATTTCAATCTTGCGAAGATCTCCGATGCCATCAGAATGGCATTTGAGGCACAGGAAAAACAGTTCAATCAGTCCATCATTGACTTTCTTGCACTGAAAGTCACTGCCGACTTTGAACCCAAGATCAAAGAAGGTCTGGTGGCTGTTGAAGATATCCAGGACAGTGTGGAATCTGTCCTCGTTCAGGCCGGTTACGGCGATGTGGCAAAGGCCTACATCCTTTACCGCCGTCAGCGTGAAAAAATGCGTAATGCAGAATCCACCATTCTTGACTTCAAAAAGGCTGTTGACGACTATGTAAAAATCAACGACTGGCGTGTGAAAGAAAACTCCACGGTGACCTATTCAGTGGGCGGATTGATCCTTTCCAACTCCGGTGCCATTACCGCCAACTACTGGCTCTCTGAAGTCTATGACGATGAGATCGCCAATGCTCACCGCAATGCGGATATCCATTTGCACGACCTCTCTATGCTCACCGGTTACTGTGCCGGCTGGTCGCTCAAACAGCTTATCAAAGAAGGTCTGGGCGGCGTTCCCGGCAAGATCACCTCTGCTCCGGCGTCACATCTTGCCACCTTGTGCAACCAGATGGTGAACTTTTTGGGCATTATGCAGAATGAATGGGCCGGTGCTCAGGCTTTTTCTTCCTTTGACACCTACCTTGCCCCCTTTATCAAAGTTGACAACCTC
>JAZUPO010000279.1:0-4726 GCA_045605205.1 Victivallaceae bacterium | reverse complement strand
TCCAGTTCGTCAAGATCCTGAAGCAGTCTTTCAGCATATTCGGTGATCTTGAACATCCACTGTTTCATAGGACGGCGTTCGACAGGATGATTTCCCCGTTCACTGCGTCCGTCGATGACCTCTTCATTGGCAAGCACAGTTCCCAGAGCGGGACACCAGTTCACAGGAACTTCAGCCAGATAAGCCAAGCCCTTTTTATGCAGCTGCATAAAGATCCACTGGGTCCATTTGTAGTAGTTGCGGTCAGTGGTATTGACTTCCCGGTCCCAATCATAGCTGAAACCGAGAGCCTTGATCTGGCTGCGGAATTTGTTGATATTTTTCTCAGTGGTGATCTCGGGATGAGTACCGGTATCGACAGCATACTGTTCAGCGGGCAGACCGAAAGCGTCCCACCCCATAGGATGCAGAACGTTAAAACCTTTCATTCTCTTGTAACGGCAGGTGATATCGGTAGCGGTGTATCCTTCGGGATGTCCCACGTGCAATCCGGCACCGGAAGGATAAGGAAACATATCCAGACAGTAGTATTTGGGTTTATCTGAAAAGTCATCTGCTTTGAAAGTCTTGTTGGACTCCCAGAAATTCTGCCATTTTGCCTCAATGGACTTGAAATCATATTCCGGATTCATAAAAGAAATCTCCCTCTAAATAATTAATAAAAAAACGTCTTCCCGATAATATACCACCGCTTGCAGTGTTTTTCAATATCCTCTCTGCAGTTTAAGCAGCTATTTTTGCCTGAATCAACACAATTTTTCTCAAAGGTTTTGTCCGGAGACTTTTTTCACTCTTTCTGAGCGTAATATTTTTTATTTTGACAAGAACTTTTCTGCAGCATACATATTGTAAAGTTGACCAAACGGGTGTATTTTATAAGAATGACAATCATATTCCGGAGAATTTTTTTATATGAATATCGAACACAACTTTCCTTTTGATCCAACCAATGGTATGACTTTGACTGAATTACTGCAGGTTCCTTCTACTGAAGAACCGGCAGATTTTCAGGATTTCTGGAAAGAAACTTACGATCTGGTCGCCAGTGCACCGTTGAATTATACTGTTGAAACCGAACTCTGGTCACCGGTTCCGGAAGAAAAAATTTTCCGGGTCAAAGCTGTCAACTGGGACGGTGTTGAGTTCACAATGTGGATCAACCGTCCGGAAAATTCCAAAGGAGCCGTTCTTCAAGGTCAGGGCTACGGCCACCCCAAAGTTCCCCTGGACAACTATTTCGGCTATCTTTTTGCCACAGGTGAAAAGAAATTTTCCGACCAGCCCTGCTGTCCCTTGAGTCTCACAAGCTGTCTGCCGATGGTGAGAGGTCTGGGGGCTTCTCAGTGCAAAGATATTCCCTGGCTGCCTGAAAAACACGTTCTCCACGGCATTGCTTCCCGGGAAACTTACATTCTCCGGGGTGTCATCGCTGACGAGTGGATGGCGGTACGGGTGCTTTTGGATATGTTTCCCGACTGTGCTTCCAATCTGAACTATATCGGCGGCAGTATGGGCGGCGGTATGGGAGCGTTGCTTCTGCCCTGGGAAAAACGTTTCAGATCAGCTGTGCTCCACGTTCCCACATTCGGTTGCGTCGCCCGTTATGACTATCAGACAAGCGGAACCGGAGAACACTGCCGTCAATACCTTGAAGCTCATCCGGAGGCAATGGAGGTATTGAAGTATTTTGACGGTTCGATTTCCGCAAAATATATCACCATTCCCGTTTGCTGCACCCCGGCATTGTTCGATCCCTGTGTTGCCCCCGTCGGACAGTTTTCAATTGTCAACGCCATTGCGGAAGAATACAAAACACTTCTTGTCCGTGATACCGGACACTTTGCTATGACCGAAAAGGACAAAAAAGTGGAAGAACAGCTCAAAGTCTGGTGCAAAGAAAACTTTTTACTGTGAGTACAGCGTTCTGACTGCTTTATGAAACAAAAAATCCTTCTCGAAGCAGGAATCATACTGCTGATTGCACTCTGCATTTTCCTGACTTTCAATTATTCCCTTGTTTTTTGCGGCATCACCTTGTTTTACACATTGGTGACAGCCTTTGTTGCCTACGGCTATAAACCCTGTAAGGAAAATCATTTTCCTCCTTGTGACATTCTTGTGCCTGCCTTCAATGAAGGTGAACACGTTTATAAAACGCTGCGGAGTCTTATGCAGTCCAAGTACCCTTCTGCGTTCCGGGTCATTGCCATTGATGACGGTTCAACTGATGACACCCGCAAGTGGATGGAACAGGCACAAAAAGAATTTCCCGGTATCATCACCATTTTCTGTGACCGCAACAGAGGCAAGAAACACGCATTGGTTGCAGGGATCAGGGCTTCAAATTCTGAAATCATCGTGACTGTTGACAGCGACAGTGTGGTCACCCCGGATTCCATTGCCAATTTGCTCCGTCCTTTCCATAATCCGCAAGTGGGAGCGGTTGCCGGCAACATCTGTGTTCAAAATCTCCACCGCAATCTGCTGCCCCGGCTGATGGATATCATCTTTGTCTTTTCCTATGAACTTCTGCGCAGTTCCCAAAGCCGTTTCGGAGCAGTCCTCTGCACGCCGGGAGCGTTGAGTGCCTACCGCCGGGAAGCGGTCGAACCGCTCCTAGACCGATGGCTCGAGCAGCGTTTCCTCGGCCGCAAAACCACGATCGGTGAAGACCGGGCCTTGACCTGTATGCTCATCAAAAACAAATGGCAGATCCTCTATCAGGAAACAGCCAAAGCCTACACAAATATGCCTGAAAGCTACGCCGGTCTCTGCAAGATGCTGCTCAGGTGGGTCAGAGGTGATATCCGTGAAAACATATTGCTTGCCCCCTATGTATTTTGCAACACCTCACTTTTCAAGCTCAAGTCTCTGGGGTTGGCGTTTCACTATATTATTTTCAACATCGGCATTCTGTCGCCTGCGGTACTTTCGCCTATATTGTTTTCTTACCTGATTTTCAACTTTTCTCACGCAGGAACGATGCTGTTTTATATGGCCAGTGCCACTTTATTGTGGTCAATTCTGCCGACGTTGATCTATGCCCGCAAAAAGTCTTTGCGTTACTCTTTTCACGCGTTCACATACAGTTTTTTCTCTCTTTTCTTTTTGATGTGGATCCCGCTTTATGCTCTTTTTACTTTGGACAACAACCGCTGGCTTACGAGAAAGTAGTTTTATTTCTTTCCCGATACAAGCTTGCAGGGAATGTTCAATCAATCCCCCTAACAGAAAGGACTTGTTTCTATGAGTGAGTGTCTTGAGGCCTTAAAAAGCCGTACTCCCTACGTCTGGCTCAATCCGGATTACGGAAAAAATGCCGTTTTGCCCTATTCTTTGCAGGACGTTTACGATGCTGAAGCCCGTCTGGCCCGCTTTGCTCCTTTGCTTGCAGAACTTTTTGACGAAGCTGCCGTGCAGCACGGGATCATTGAATCCGAACTTCTGGACATTCCCCGTCTTTCAGAAAAACTTCTCCCCGGGGCCCGGATACTTTTGAAAGCAGATCACGATCTCCCCGTGGCAGGTTCGATCAAAGCCCGGGGCGGTATTTACAACGTGCTCTGTTTTGCTGAAAAACTCTGTCTTGAACAAGGCATATTAACGACCAATGACAATTACCGGAAACTTGCTTCCCCTGAAATCCGGAACTTTTTCGGTAAATACACCGTTTCTGTGGGCAGTACCGGCAATCTGGGTTTGAGTATCGGTACGATTTCTGCGGCTTTGGGCTTCAAGGCAAGAGTCCATATGTCAGCAGACGCCAAGGAGTGGAAGAAAAAACTGCTCCGTTCCCGGGGCGTTGAGGTCATTGAATACACAGGAGACTACTCCACCGCAGTGGCTCAAGGCCGGAAAGAAGCGGAAACGGATCCCTTTTCTTTCTTTGTTGATGACGAAAATTCACACGAACTGTTTCTTGGATACTCTGTCGCCGCTTTGCGGATAAAAGAACAGTTGAAACTCCGGGGCATTGTGCCTGACAAAGAACATCCCCTGTTTGTCTATCTGCCCTGCGGAGTGGGAGGGGCTCCCGGCGGCGTCTGTTTCGGATTGAAAATGCTTTTCGGAGATGCCGTCCATTGTTTCTTTGCCGAACCTGTGGAGGCTCCCTGCGTGCTGTTGGGACTTGCTACAGGGAAAAATTCTGAAATCAGTGTTTACGACATCGGCCTTACCAACAACACTCTGGCTGACGGTCTGGCCGTGGGCAGAGCTTCCGGATTTGTGGGGGGCCTTATGCAGACACTCCTTGCCGGAGCCTACACATTGACCGATGATGTTCTTCCTGTACTTCAAGCCGAAACCCGGCAGCTTGAGAAGCTCAAGATCGAACCCTCTGCCGCCGCCGGATTCCCCGGCCCGGAAATGGTGCTGAAAACTGCTTTCTGCCGTCAGCAGGGGATCAAAGAAGAAAATATCTGCCATATCCTCTGGACCACCGGCGGCAGATATCTGCCTGAAGAATAAAGTTTCTTCCGACCAAAAAAACTGCGGCATCCTCTCATTACAAAGATGCCGCAGCTTTTTTATGCTCTTTTTCTATAGGCGCTGTCCCCGATAAGGGTCGGTAAAAAAGGTTGATGGAGTTGGGGCGGGGGAAAAGCCCTTTTATGATGTGACCCCAAAAAGTTGGACGATTAATTTACGAAGAATGGGTCCGATATTCTACCGGACTCATTCCGTCCAATATTAAAGATACTCTTCCATTGTTAAAATAGCAAAT
>JAZUPO010000278.1:0-21305 GCA_045605205.1 Victivallaceae bacterium | reverse complement strand
ATTCCCACGGGCCCCGTGGTCCAGCGTCGGGATCCCCGGCGGCGGGTGACTCTGGCGATGGATGAAAATCCCCTGGTGGTCTGGGAAAAACCTGTGGTGGTGATGATCAGTAAATTTTCCGCTTCTGCCGCTGAAATCTTTTCCGCAGCCCTCCGGGATTGTGACCGGGCCGTGGTCGTGGGGGACAGCCGTTCTTTTGGAAAGGGAACTGTTCTCCAGGTCGAAAAGCTGAAGGACGGATTTACCCTCTTTGGTGCTCCTGCACGGGATAATGGCAGTATGACCTTTGAAATTGAAATGTTTTACCGTATTTCCGGCAGTTCCGTGCAGCAGCTGGGGATCCGTTCTGATGTGAAGATCCCCTCGATCACTGAAGAGATGAAAGCCGGAGAAATGTTCCTGGACAACCATTTGCCCTGGGATAATATTGAACCTGTGAACCGCAACCGTTTTGTTCCCGACCTGAAGCAGAAAATCGCCGTGCTGCAAAAGAAATCAGCCGCCCGTATTGCCGCTTCTCCTGAGTTCAAAGTACTTGGAAAACGCATCGCTGCCTATCGGGGCCTGCGCAAGAAAAACAGCGTTTCCCTCAACGAAAACAAACGCTGGAAAGATTATTTGCAGGAAAAGGCCGCCGCCGATGCTGAAGAAAAGGAAATGGGACTTTCTGAGGAGGCTAAAAAAGAAAAACTTGACCCCGCCGCCAAAGAACCCGCCGCCATCGCAGCGGATCTTTATGAACTGACAAACAAGTGAGCTTTCCTTATGGAACGGGATCAATTGCTTCTGGCAACGGATGAAGAGTTGTCCGCTCTCTGCCGGTTGGAATTCTGCCGGGGCTCCGGTAACGGCGGCCAGAAACGGAACAAAACTTCTTCCGCCGCCCGGGTGGTGCTGCTGGAAGATGAACGTTTCGCAGCGGAAGACTGCACCGAAAGAAGCCAGCACCGGAACCGGGCTCTTGCCTTGTGGAAACTCCGCAGACTTCTTGCTTTTGAAGTCCGCCTCACCCCCGCTACGCCGCCGCCGAGGATCGAATGTGCGCTTTTGCATCAGGAATATCCGGTTAATCTGGCTCATTTGCTCGATGTCCTTGAGGAACAGAATTACGACCACAAAGCTGCTGCACTTCTTTGCGGTGTGACCACAACTGCCTTTGTCAAACTCCTCAGACGTGATGAAGAACTGTGGACAAAAATCAACGCTGCCCGGGAAGTTCGGGGAATGTATAAACTTAAGGTAAACTGAAAATAAAATAAGGTGTCTTTTTCTTATGACCTACGAAGAACGTATGAAGTGGTTTCACGAAGCAAGGTTCGGTATTTACATCCATTACGGACTTTATGCTCTGGCCGGTCGCGGCGAGTGGACGATGTATTCTGAAAGGATCTCACCCGCAGAGTATGCAAAACTTGCCGATGACTTCAAACCTGAAAAAGGGTGTACCGATGAATGGTGCGAGACGGCTGTCGCTGCCGGTGCAAAATATGTGGTGCTTACCACCCGGCATCACGAAGGATTTTCTCTGTTTGACTCCAAATATTCCGACTTCACCGCAGCAAAGCGGGGGTGCAAGAGAGATATTGTGGCTGAATATGTGGAATCTGCCCGGAAATACGGCCTTAAAGTGGGATTTTATTACTCACTGCTGGATTGGCGTTTCCCCGGGTACTTTGAGCCAAAACGTTTCCCCGAGTCCAAAGAGGCTTTGATCGAACGGATCCATAATCAGGTGCGGGAATTGATGACCAATTACGGCGAGATCTCTGTCCTTGAATATGACGGCGGCTGGATGGCTGACCTCAGCGGTACGCCCGAAGAGCGTATCAACTTCTGGCGGGCAAGAGAACTTAATGCTATGGTGCGGGAACTCCAGCCCCGCATCATTATCAACAACCGCTCCGGCCTTGCAGAAGATATTGATACCCCCGAGCAGGTGGTCAAGGCTTCTGGCAAAGGAAGAGCCTGGGAAAGCTGTATGTGCATCGGTGACAGCTGCACCTGGGGCTATACCCGTTTCAATCCCAACTGGAAAACTCCGGAGCAGCTTTTGCAGCATTTACTTACTGCCGCCCAGGGCGAAGGCAACTATCTGCTCAACATCGGGCCACAGCCCAATGGCAGGATCCGGGCCGAAGAATATGAAAGACTTGCCGCAGTGGGCAACTGGCTCAAACGCAACGGCGAAGCGGTTTATAATTCACAGCGGTGTCCCCTGATCGGGACTTCCGCCCCCGGTGAAGTCGATCTCAATTTGCAGGGCGGCTGGACAGGTAAAGGCAATACCGCCTACTGGTGTATTGTCCGCTGGCCCGGTAAGGTGGCAACAGCCATCAATGTGGGAAGTGCCCCTGTGAAAGTTACTTTGCTTGACGGGGGAGAGGAATTTCCTTTTGAATATGATGCTCAAAGCGGAAAGCTCAAGATTTACGATCTTCCCGCTTTGCCTCCTGATCCTTTGTGCAGCGTTCTCAAGATAGAGTTTGCTTCAGTGGTCGAACGCAAAGCTGAACCTTCTCTTGCCCAGTGGCTTTTTTAAGCTGCAGCGTGCTGCTTGAGAAAGTGCGGTCCCGGATCATTCAGAGAAAATCAGCACTCGATAAGGGTGTATTCTCTGGAGCCGAGGCCGCATTTTTCTGCATATTGGAGCTGTTCAGCTCCGCGGAATTTCTTGCCGGCTTTCATTGCGGCGTCAAGACACGCCTGATCTATGGCCACCGGGTCGGTTGAGGCAAAAACGCCGATATCCTTGATGCAGCGGGGCATAGGATGAGGTTCGCAGTCGCACCCTCTTGTGATATTGACGGCAAAGGAAATATAGATATGCTTTTTCCCTTTGGCTGAACCGCAGGCGTATTCCACCAGTTTTTCACGGAAAAATTTTCCTTTGAAAAGGGCGTTCCAGAATCCTCCCAATGAAAAAATCGAAACTGCGTGGCGGGGACAAATGGAAAAACAGGCTCCGCAGCCGATACATTTGCTGTGGTCAATGCGGAATTTTCCCTTTTCATTGCCGATCGCCTGTACCTGACACCGTTTCTGGCAGAGGCCGCATTTTTTGCACATAAAATTGATGATCCGGGGTTTTACGCCCAGGTGCATTGCCATTTTTCCCCCTTTGGAACCGAAACCCATTGACAACTGCTTTATGGCTCCGCCGAAACCGGCAAGCATATGGCCCTTGAAGTGAGAAAGTACCAGAATTTGCTCATACTTGGCAAGTCCCGCTGCGATGCTCACGGTTTTGAAGTGAGACAGATTTACCGGGATTTCCACTGCTTCTTCCCCTTTAGCTCCGTCGGCAATGACAACAGGGAGCCGTGTGAATCCGTGAGCCAGAGCCAGTGCCGTATGTTTTTCACGGTTGAAACGTTCTCCGCCGTAGAGAACACTGGTTTCTGTAAAAGCACTTTTGATCTCTTTTTCTTCCAGAAAGTCGATGATGCCGTCATAGGTTTCCGGCTTGAGAAAGGTGTAATTGCCTCTTTCTCCGAAATGGAGTTTCAGAGGGATCTCTTTTTCAAGGGTGACGTTTTCCTTTTGGACGACGGTTTCCAACAGCTGACGGCCGATTTGTGAAAGTGTCTCAGCAGTGGTGTTGTGGGCAACAGGAACAAAGTAAACGTTTGACATAGTCGTGCAGGATTCCTTTAATTTTTCACTTTGCCATAGCAAGAAGAGTTTGGCCGACAGTGTACAAATAATTTAATGTTTCTTTTACGAGAGAGTCAGGAAAAGAGGCTCTGAGCAGTTCAAGACTGAAAGGACCTTTATAACCGATCTCTTTCAGATAAGGCATTATTTTTTCCCATTCCACATTGCCGCAAAAGGGGATCAGGTGCAGGTCTTTGCCGCTGTGGGAGTCGTGGACGTGGGTGGTGGCCAGACGTTTGCCGATCTTTCGCAGTTCGTCAAGGTTGTTGGCTCCAAAGGCGGTTTGGGCGTGTCCGAAATCCCAGCAGATACCCACGTCGCCTTTGAAAAGATCCGCAAGGGCGATCAAATCTTCTGTCTCGGCAGAAAAACGGGAACGGCAGCTTTCGGGGACATTGAGATGATCTTCATATAAATTTTCGATACAGGGCATAATTCCATATTTTTTTCCCAGTTCGACCACAGGAGAAAAGTAGTCGGCGGTGATTTCAAGAACACGGTCAAAGTCCCATTCTTCCCCGGGGAAAAGACGGTATTCATCAACGTGTGCCACCGCAAATCGGGCTCCCAGAATGTCGGCACATCCCATAGCTTTGGGAGCGTTTTCAGCAAAGAGTTTCACTCCGTCGGCATCTTTTCTGAAGCGGAAAAGGGGCAAATGGATCTGGTGGACCTTGACTCCGGCAGCATCATATTGACGCCGCAAATCCCGGGCGATATTGAGATAGTCAGGATTTTCAACAAAATTAACGTGGCAGTCAACGCTGTCAAATCCCGCATTCCGGCAGAGCCGTGCTGCTTCTTCCTGAGTCCTGTAAACGCCCTGCCGGGCAGAGCTGAAACATACCAGATTTATTCCAAGTTTCATAAAAAGATCCGATTCTTTGATGTTACAGAGTAGTGGAAAAATTTTTTGCTGTTATAATATATACTCCCGGACGGAGCTTGTCAAGAAAAACTTTTTTGCTTGAAGATTATCTGACTTCACGGCAGTCGGGTAAATGACTTGTTTTTTATAATTAAATGGAGTATATTATGTATGTCATTGAAGATTAACTTCAAGTCAAAAGGAAAACAAAAATGAAAAAAAGTATTTTACTGTTGTTGACGGTATGCTGCTGTGTATGGGCACAAGCAGCTGTGATCGTTGCCGACAAAGGCAAATCCGATTATCAGATCGTTGTCCCGGAAAGTTGCGGTGATAAGACTCTTGATGAGTATGTCACACTCGGAGGCAAAGTGATCCAGACTGCCGTTTTCAAGGCTGCCGGAGTCAAATTGCCGCTGGTGACTGAAAGCAAAAAACTCCCCGGCAAACCTGCCATTTATGTGGGCAACACCAAAGCTGCCGCCAATGCCGGACTTTCAAGCAAAAACTTTGCAGCCTGGGAACACGCTATTGCTGTCAGAGGAAAGGATATTTTTTGTTACGGTAAAGATGCGGGTAATCCTTATAAAAAGAGCAATATGTTTGCTGCTCTCAAGTACCCCAAATACTTTGTCCACTTTACCAACGGTTCTCTGAAAGCTGTTTGCGTTTTTGCAGAAAAGTTCCTCAATACCCGCTTTGTGATCCCCAAGTTCAATGCTTACGGTGAACACGAAGGCGTCCGGACTCTGCTTCAGAAAAAAATTTCTATTCCTGAAAAATTTGCCTACCGCGGC
Source organism: Victivallaceae bacterium (assembly GCA_045605205.1). Classification (GTDB taxonomy): domain Bacteria; phylum Verrucomicrobiota; class Lentisphaeria; order Victivallales; family Victivallaceae; genus UBA1784. The sequence continues at coordinate 15,986 of JAZUPO010000278.1, read as the reverse complement.
AAGGCCCGTTTTACTCAGCAGGGGGATATGGGCGGTATTCTTTTTTCCATTGCCAACAACTTTTATTTCTCCCCCGGTGAAGGATATCACGTCCATTATCACGTTTACTCCATTCCTCAGGATAAATACTACAAGACCAATCCTGAATATTTCGCATTGATCAACGGGAAACGGCTGTATCACGAACGCACTCCCATTTATGAACCCCGTCCCCAGTACTGCCTGTCCAACCCCAAAGTCCAGGAACTGATCTATAAAAACGCTCTTGAACGGGCTGATTTGGGCTACAAAGTGGTGGAATTCGGTCAAAGTGACGGCTTTATCGGCTGTCAGTGTGAACCTTGCAAAAAGATGTACAACACCTCTGACTGGGGTGAAAAACTGTGGAGACTTCACACTGATATGGCGGTACGCCTTGAAAAAGACCGTCCCGGCGTGATCCCTGCTATTTCCTGTTACGGTCCCACCCATATGATCCCTGAGACGATCAAGAAGTTCCCCACCAAAAAAATGATCATTGATGTGGCTCCTGCCACCAAAAAACTTCTGGAAGGCTGGAAAAAGTTTAATGTCAGCGGTATGGCTGCCTGGACATATTATTTCGGTTCCTACAAAGCAAGCAGTTATGCTCCCGCCTGTGATTTTGCCTATTTGCAAAAGGAACTCAAGTGGATGTACACGACTCCTGTGACCTATTTTTACAACTGCGGCATCAATGTGAATCCCGCTCTGGGCGGCCCCTGGATCTATGCTTACGGCCAATTCTGCGGTGATCCTGCAGCTGATTACCGGAAAATCCTCAAGGAGTATTGCCTCTTTGTCTATGGTGCAAAAGCAGCTCCCTATATGGAAAAATTCTTCCTGATCCTTGATGAACGCTCCAAACTTTTCCCCGCGGACCAGAATGATGACTTCAACGACTTCAACCGTAAACGGAAAACTTCTGACGAACTGTGGGCCAAACGGTACACCCCCGCTGTGCTGAGCCAGCTGGAAAAGAATTTTGCTGCTGCTGAAAAAGTGTGGATCGCTTCTGATTTTACCAAACGCCTTCAGAGCGAGTTCCGCTATCTGGTTGTGACCGCCCAAGTCAATAATGCCGCTCAGGAACTGCAGAAGCTGGACTCCGAAGCCAACCGGGAAAAACTGGCCTCTGCCATTGAAAAACGGGAAGCCTACTTTGCATCGCTCAAGATCGTCAACAATCGGGTCCCTGGGATTTTTAATGGTCCTTCTCTGGTGCATTTGCGTGCCGGCGGCTCTATGGCAGGGCTTTTCCAGGGGGCATTCAACAGTGATCCGAAAGTTCTGCGTCAGAAGATCAACTCTATGGAACTGGTCAAGGTCAAGGATTTTTCAGATCCCGCCTGGGCAAAGATCCCTGCTCAAAAAGTTCTGCCTCTCAAGGGTGCGTTCCCTGCCGTCAATGCCTCTTTCAAGGCCGCATTCACTGATAAAGCTCTCTTGCTCTCATTTACCGCTCCCCTGACTAAGGCTCCCGCTCAGACCTCTATCCCCCGGGACAGTTCTGCTCTCTGGAATGAAGCTGTGTGGGAAATCTTTATCAGCAACGGTGTCAACAGAGCACAACTGGTTTTTTCTGCGGTGAAAAACTCTGCTTTTGACAGTCTCATTTCTCCTTACGGAAAAGGCAATAAAAAGTGGAACTGCTACTGGACTCACAAAGACAGTGTCAAAGATGGAGTCTGGACCTCTCAGGTGATGATTCCCTTCAGAGCGGTCAGCACCTTTGTCCCTGCTGCCGGTGAAAACTGGTATATGCAGTTCGCCTTTTCTCAGCCCGGTGCCCGGGAACTTTATGCCTGGAATTTGCCCCTCAGCGGCAGTTTTTCCGATATTTCCGGTTTTGGCAATGTCCGTTTCGGCAAACGCAGCGTTGAAAGAAAAATCGACATCAGCAATCTGAAAGACAAAAGTGTCTGGTTCACTTCCTCTCCCAAGGTCCACAAGGAATATATCAAGGTCAACGGCAAAGATGCCGTCAAATTCGGTTACAAGAATCTGACCTGGGGAGCGTTGCGTTGTATGAAAATGGTGGATCTGCAGCCGGATGAAGAAGGAATTTTTACCGTTACCCTCAGAGGTAAGGGCAAAGGCTCACTGGGTGCCGGCTGGGTCAATGCCGCAGGCAAGTTTGTTCTCAATGGCGGGGGCAGCCGATTCTTTGAGTTAAAGGAAACTCCCCAGAGTGTTTCCTGTGTTGTGAGACTTATTCCTGCTGTCGCCCAGAAAGGCGGAAAACGTTACTACAACAACATTTTTCTCAACACCTCCGGTGGTGAGATAATCGTTGAAAATGCAACTCTTGTGATCCGCAAGCGGAAATAAGAGAAGCATTCACGCCTCATTCCCGGGAGAGAGAAAAAACTTTCTTACCCGGGATTTTTTTATATTGACAAAATAAATTTTTATTTGTACTGTTGGAAAATGACAGGGACCGGGTGTATAGTATATCCCGGACAAATAAGGAAAAACAGCTTCTTCCGGAAATAAATTTTTTTCAGGAGAAAGCAGGAAATTTTTTTTCAGGAGATAAATTATGTTTGAAAAATTGAAAGAGTTAATGGATTCTATGATCGATATGGGGATCCCCGGTGCGTCGATCCTGGTGAAGCAGCACGGTATGGAAATTTACCGCTATGCAACAGGATTTTCTGACCGTGAAAAACAGATCCCTATGACCGGAAATGAACGGGTTTATATTTATTCCTGCTCCAAAGTCATAACCTGTACTGCCGCTCTGCAGCTGTGGGAAAAAGGCAAATTCGATCTGGATGATGAACTGGGAAAATATATGCCCGAATTTGCAGAAATGTCCGTGCGGACACCTGAGGGATGTGCGGCTGCCAAAAATAAAATCACGATCCGTGACCTTTTCCGTATGAGTGCCGGAATGGATTATAATCTGACATCCCCCCCTTTGATGAAAGCCCGGGCCGAGAGTGCCGGTGAGTGTCCCACAAGGGAAACTGTCTGCTATATGGCACAACAGCCCTTGCTTTATGAACCGGGACAGGGGTGGCAGTACAGCCTTGCTCACGACGTGATCGCCGCATTGGTCGAAGTCATTTCAGGCGAAAAATTTGAGGACTATGTGGAAAAACATATCTTTGCTCCTCTGGGAATCAAAAATTCGACCTTTGTTCTTAAAGAGGACGAAAAAGATACCATTGCCCCCCTCTATCGCAATGATCCGCTGCCCGATTCTGAAGAACCCCGGATCGAAAGGATCAGATGTGCCAATGTGTATATTTTCGGCCCCCAATATGCCAGCGGCGGTGCCGGATGCGTTTCCACTCTGGATGATTACAGCACTTTTCTCGAAGGGTTGAAAGACGGAAAACTCCTCAAAGCTGAGACGGTGAAAATGATGAGTACCGATATGCTTGAGGAAGGAGCTCAGCGGACAGGGCACGATGAATGGTGCGGCAGCGGGACTTACGGTTACGGCCTCGGAGTCCGGTGTGCTCCTTCTACGGGGGAAAGTTCTGTAACAGATTACGGCTGGGGCGGTGCTGCCGGAGCCTATCTTGCCATCGATCCTGTCAATGACCTTACAGTGTTTTATGTCCAGCACGTTTTGAATTCTCCCAATAAATTACAGCGGACTCAAATATTGCCTTTGATTCAGGAATTTGTTGCCGGTACATCTGCCTCACGCAGTGCCGGCGGCGACAGAGAAAACGGATTCTGAGAAAAATAAAAACAAGTATAAAAGGAGAAATTTTTGTGGAATACGGTAAAATGACCCGGCTGGATATGCACGTTCACTGCAACAGCAATAATATGAATGATTTGACTTTTCTGGCCGAACAATGCCGCCGGATGGGGACAATGATCTGTCTTTCAGGCGGTTTGCGTTATGGCGGACACGATTATACCCCCAATGAGGAAGTTATCGGGATCTGTAAGAAATTCCCCGATTGCTTCATCCCTCTTGCCAAGCTGGATCTGTGGGAAACTGCCGACCCGGATGAGGTTTACCGCTATGTGGAAATGGGGGCTAAAGGTTTTAAATGCATTTATCCCTATTATGAGTATGACCACGATATTTATATGGGGGTTTATGAAGCTGCTGAAAAGTGCGGCACTCCCATTCTTTTTCATACGGGCAATTTCCGTCCCAATGAGGCGGATATTATTTACAAGCGGCCTATGCTGCGGAATATGCATCCTATCAGCCTCGACCGGATCGCCCGTTCTTACCAGAAACTCAAGCTGGTGATGGCACATATGGGAACGATGACTTTTCAGCCGGAAGCCGCTATGATCGCCAAACTTCACGCCAATTTGTATTGTGATCTGGCCGGCAACGGTTCCTGGGGGCGTTTCAATTCCCACGACCTCTATCAGATGTTCAAGCCTGCCGTTACTGAAGTGGATGTGACGATGAAACAGTTCCGCAAATTTGTTCTTGGCTCTGATGCTTATGTGAAATCTCCTCAGGTGATGGAACGGGGGTCTGAATATTATGAAAGACTCTTCCGCCGCATCGGCGTGCCAGCGGATGTTCTCGCTGATATTATGGGACGCACTGCTGCTTCCTGGTTTGGAATCAAACTTGAAGAATAAATAAAGCAAAACAGTGGACTGCCGCGGAATGGAAATCTCTGCGGCAGTTTTTTAGTGTTCATTAATTGTTCAGTGTGTTCAAAAACTGAACATTTGTTTTTTGAAAAAAAGTGTCTCTCCACCTCGAAAAAAGTTGGCACGCTTCTTGCTTTATATCCGGTTGTCAATGGGACAAGAAGTTAAAGTAAGAGAAGGTGGAAGATTATGAGCTATTACAATGAAGTGTCAAATAAGTGGATGGAAGTCCGTGCCGCAGCTTTTCTTGTGAATTTTCTCAAAAATCACCGGCAGGAAATCGACAACAGCAGTGTTTTTCATTTGCTGAATATTACTGTTTCAAATGAAAAGTTCCAACAGGCCGTCAAAAAGCATTTTTCTTCTGCCGAACAGAAAAAAATCAAAGGCATCCTCGAAAAGGAATTTGACGGTGGCAGTGAGCCGGAAGATATCCTCAATACTCTCTGGACGTGTTCACCTTTGCGTAACAAGCTCAGGACTCTGGTTGAAAAAATCCTTGATGACTACTGTGCCGGTATCCCGGAAGATCAAAAAGTTCCGGAACCTAATTGGACAGAATTTGTCAAGATGACAAAACTTACCCCTTTTGAAGAGGATATATTGCTGGTGGCACGCTGTGTTTCCAAAAATCTTTTGGCAGAAGTCTATGAATCCTGCCGTTCCAGTGCCGAAGATGCCATTGATTTTATGGCCAAGTGTCTGGACGCTCCCAGAGGAAAAGTTATTGAGGCTGTGGCTGAAAATGCCAATCTGCGGAGATTTGACTGTCTGGACAATGATTTGGATTTCTGCTACCGCCTTGAGGATTTCTTTTCAGGATTGAAAAAAGATCCTTTGACCAGCAGATATTTTACCAAGTTCAAAAGGGAACCGCTGCCCTGGGATTTTTACGGGGAACTGGCTGTTCAACACGGGGAACTGCTTAAAAAGCTGATCCGTTCCGGGAAGCCCGTAAATATATTGCTCTACGGTGCCCCGGGGACGGGAAAAACCAGTTTCGCTCAGAGCCTTGCTGCTGAACTTGAACTCGACTGCTACAATATTGCCCAATGCAATGAAAGAGGCAACGACCGTTCCGACAGCTCTCCCGATTTCCGTTTTGCGGCCTTGCAAATTTGCGATAATCAGGTATCTTGCGATAAGAGTTTGCTGGTGGTGGATGAAGCTGATGAAATGCTCCAGGGAAATTCCTTTGCCTATGGTTCTTCTAATGCCTGGAATGAAAAGGGCAGACTTAATGCCGTTTTGGATTCTCTGAAGACTCCTGTTATCTGGATCACCAATATTCCCGCAAGGGCTTTGGATGAATCCAGCAGACGCCGTTTTGACTATTCCGTCAAATTTGAAGAACTGACTGCCCGGCAGCGTGTGGCGATCTGGCATAACTCCATTGCCAAGATGCGGCTCAAAAAGTATTTTACAGAGGAAATGATTTTTGAATTCTCTGAAAAGTACCCCGTCAGTGCCGGCGGTATCGCCAATGTGCTTAAAAATCTTGCCTGTCTCAAACCCGCAAAAAGGGAAGTTTCTTCTCTGGTGCAGAAACTTATGTCCATTCATTGCGAACTTATGGATATTGCAAGCTCTGATGACAACAAACTGCTTCCAGCCAGGGATTATTCTCTTGAGGGACTCAATATTTCAGGAGATCTGAAACTGGAAATGATCGTCGGAGCTGCCAGAAAGTTCCTTGACGAAAATCCGGCTCTTTCTCCTGACCGCCCCCGGTTCAATCTTTTGTTGGCCGGCCCTCCGGGAACGGGCAAGAGTGAGTTTGTGAAGTTTCTCGCACGGGAACTGGGACGGAAAATCCACGTTTGTATGGGCAGTGACCTGCTGGATATGTATGTGGGGGGGACTGAGCAGAAAATCAAGGCTGCTTTTGCCCGGGCAGAAGCCGAAAAAGCGATCCTCTTTCTGGATGAGATCGACGGTATGGTTCAATCCCGTGAGCGGGCTTACAACAGCTGGGAGGTCACTCAGGTCAATGAACTGCTCTATCAAATGGAAAACTTCAACGGCATTATGATCGGAGCCACCAACTTCATCAAAAACCTTGATCCGGCCATTATGCGCAGGTTTACATTCAAGCTGGATTTCAATTTCCTCGACAATGAGGGAAAGAAAATCTTTTTTGAGAGAATGTTCAAGACTCAGCTGACGCCGGAGGAATTGAGCCGTCTTGAAGCTATTGCCAATCTGGCACCCGGAGATTTCCGGACTGTCCGGCAGGCGTTGTATTATCTGGAAGATAATTCCAATTCTATGCGGCTTGCGGCTCTTGAAAAAGAAAGTGCCGCAAAACCTTATGCCAATAAGAGTTCAAGTACGAAACTCGGGTTTTGACCCCAAATAATCTTATACCGCCCTTGTAATATCACAGGGGCGGTATTAGATTATATATTGAACAGTTGCTATTCAATATTTGAAAAGGGGTGAAGAATGAAAACACTGATCTTGACCGGGTGGTTCTGGGAAGATTACGCCTGTGCTGCCGCCATTGCATTGCGTCATTACAAAGAGGCGGATATTATGGGAATGAGCACCCGGCGGCTGCCGGAATATCTGAGTCAGCTTTCCGGATATAATGAAGTGGTCATCCTGGGGGTCGGTTTGATCGGAAATCCCGCCCTCCTTGAAGACGCATTGGGTAAATTGCAGCGTAAAAAGGTGCGTGTCCGGTGGATCAGTTCTCTGGAAGTCCCCGAAAATATCAATGAAAACATTACCTCAAAACTGGAAATATTTCTGCAGATCGGAGTGACTCTTTCTGAAGCGGTGAGTTCCTGTTTCAACGTTTCAGGTAAAGATCTTGAACCTCTGCTTCATATAAACTCTTCTGTACCATCTGCAATCAAGCATTACCGGCAGCTTTTGGAAGCGGCTTCTTATTTTTACCGGAACTATCAGGATGAAGCCGCCTACGGCAACGCGATCCGGCATCTGGCAGCCGGAGACCCGGAATCCCGCTGGAGCGAAGATGAAAAAAATATGGTCGCTCAGTACAAACGTTTCGGCCACCGGGAAATTCAGGGCAAAAGTGAAACGGTCAAGGCCTTGCACGCCCGGATCGACCTGATCGCCCCCAAAGACCGTGCCCGGGTACTGATCCTGGGCGAAAGCGGCACCGGAAAAGAGACCATTGCTCTGCTTGTTCACTCAAAATCCCCCCGGCGGGACGAACCTTTTATTGCGTTCAACTGTGCAAGTGTCAATCCGGGACTTCTTGAAGACCGCTTTTTCGGCCACGAGAAAGGAGCGTTTACCGGAGCCGGTGAACTGAAACGGGGGCTCTTTGAAATGGCCAACGGCGGTACTTTGTTTCTGGATGAGATCGGAGAACTGCCCCTCGAAGCACAGGGACTTCTGCTCCGGGTGCTTGAAGGGGGACGGTTTACCCGTATCGGGGACAGAGAGGAAATTTCAGTGGATGTACGTCTGATCACGGCAACCAACCGTGATCTGCCCGCTATGGTCAGGGAAGGGAAATTCCGGGAAGACCTTTTTCACCGTCTGAATGTGGTGCAGATCCACGCTCCCGCTCTGAGAGAGCATAAAGAGGATATCGGGGATATTGCCAACAGTTTGTGGCTGCGGGAATTCCGCCGCCGGTTGACTCAGGAGCAAATCGCAGCTCTTATGGAATACGATTTTCCCGGAAATGTCCGTGAATTGGGGAATCTTTTGGAACGGGCCATTGTTCTTGAAGAAAACGATTTCAGAAAACTTTTGCACGAGCATAAAGAGATGATCCGGGGGCTTTTCATTGCTGAACAGGCTCAAGAAGAATATCCCGACGAACTTGAACTTGCCATAAAACATCACGTCAACAAAGTCTACGAAAAAAATGGCCGTAACTTGAGCCGGACGGCAGATGTTCTCAAAGCCGCCCGGAATACTGTCCGCAAATATCTGGGAAAATAAGAAATCCCAACAGCCGTTTGCATAATAAAAATCCCCCGGAAATAAAGCTCCCGGGGGATATAACAGATGTGTTCAATATTTATTTGGCTGCCATAACGACCGGGCGGTAGATGCCGCCCTGACCGGCACGGTCGTTGACCTTAACGACAATGGATTGTCTCTTTTTATTCCAGTTGATCTGCTGGTCAATGCGGATCTCAAAAGATTTTTTCCAATCGTCGCCCCCTTTGCTGACCCGGCTGCCGCTGAATTTGCCGTTGCAGTAGACCCAGGCGGATTCATCGGCACCGGCAAAGAGCAGATAGACCTCTTTGCCTTTCCACTCGGCGGGGATGGCAAGTTGGACATAATACCAGCCGTCTCCATCATAATTTTTAATGAATTTACGGAACTTTTCAGAAGCAAGTTTACCGGGAGTTTCCCAACCTGCTTCAATACGGACGGCACTCGACAGTTTGTTCTGGGGGCGGCGGAGATACCATTTTTCCTTATCTCCCACCTTATCAGGATCAGGAATCAGTGTCCAATTCAGCCCGATATGGCGGCCGTCAGAAAAATTTTTGAGTTTTTCCGCCATACGTCCACCTGTTGTATCGCCGAAGTTGGCTTCGAGACGGAACAAATTGTACCAGTGGATATTGATCTTATCCCAGTTGTCTTCCCGGAATTTATGAAGTTTTTTAGCGGCCTGGATCTTTTGAGGACCGCTGGCAGAAAGAGCGATATAGGTCAATCTTGCGTGCTGATTGGCCAGGATCAGCTGTTCCAGAAGTGACTTTTGCACCAGGGTGAGTTTTTTCTTCAAACCTTTCTGCAATATGGCATCGGTCGTATCAAAGTCGCTTGCTTTGTAGTATTTGCCAAGATCCCACATAAGTCCCCGGCGGAAATTGCCGTAACGGCCTTTTTGGGCGATCTCCTCACGGTTGGGGATGAGACGTTTATCATAAATTTCTTTGCGGAAATAGGTGTAATAGGCTTTGACTTCCGGGGCAGCCGCTCCGAAAGCAGAGCAATACTCATCGACCCAGTACTCAAAACTTTTGGAAGGATCGATATGTCCCCGGGCAAGGATGTAGTCCGCAATACCGGTACTGGTCCAGAAACTGTGTATTGAGTCGTAATCTGTACCTGTAATGCCGTTTTTGATTCCCACCTGAAAATGTCTGAAAAGCATTTTCTCGATCCCCATAGGCAATCCTGTGTTGATATGCTGGTCATTGGGACGCTGGAACATTTCATCAGCACCTTTGGCTCGCCATTGTTTGTACATTTCATCTGTCTGCTGCCAGGTCTGCATAGAAGGCACAAAACCGATGACGATACCGGGTTCCACCCGCAGTTTCTTGGGAGGATAACGGTAAACGCTGTAAGCGTAGAAACTGACCTTGACATTGGGATCGGTTTTCCGGGCTTCTTTAATGACTTCATTGGCAAGATAAAGATAGCGGTCTGTCAGGTTGCGGTTCCAGGCTTCGCCCGGGGCGGGAGGGGCATCGAGGGCCCGGCAATCGGCACATTCACAGTAGTGGCCCCAGTCGTTTTCGCAGACATTGATCATAGGGGGACGGACTTTGGCATTTTTCCAGTTATTGACGATCTGATTGATAAGAGCCCGGTTGGAAGGACACATTTTTATGAGTTCAGGCCGTTTGGGGTTCCAGGGGGCGCGCTTACCTTGATTCAGGGCAAAATATTCGGGGTGTGTCTTGCCGTACATCTGCCACCAGCGGGTAAAGGCGTGGCCGTAGGTATAACGGGCACTGCCGCCCATACGCATCTGTTTGAGCCACCGGCGGGTGTAAAAATCTCTTGCTGCAAGATCTTTGACCGCTTTCTTCCGGTAAAATTCAGGGAAGGCATCCCCTTTGACCACATCTTTGGCAAGGGGCGTGGAGTAACGCATACCCCGCTTTACCAACCGGCCGGGCTCCCAGGAGTTTTTGCCGGTTTCGAGTTTGAGTATGGGGGATTCCTCATAACTGGTTCCCAGGGGGCCGGGGGCGATAAAGATGAATTTCAGCTGTTTTTCCAGAAAGTCATAAACGGCGGTCAAATCTCCGGTACGGCGGAGTCTCAAGATCGAGGCGTTGGCCTTTATTCCGGGCTCGGAGTCACCGTAAAAAAAGGCGGCTTTGGGGGTGACTTCCCAGACTCCTTCTTCGGGTTTGAGCTTGACATTTGCGGGCTTGGCAAAAATAAAGTGATATTTGCCGTTGCTTTTTTCAGCTGTAATGGGAATGTTTTTTCCGGTGACCATTTTTAAGTGATCCTGCAGCTCTTTAGCGGCAAAACGCACTGTGGCACTGGAATTGGGCGGGACCACAATTTCAGCTTGTGCAGGAGAGACCTTGACGGTTGCTCCGGCAGCATACAAGGCGGAAATTGTGAGAAAAAACAGGAGTGCTTTTTTCATAAATTTTACCTTTTAATAATTTATTTGTGAGGGAATTATTTTTTCTTATCAATTTTTTCGACCACTTTGATGAACTTTTCAAAGTGCGGCTTGTAACCCTTGAGGCCGCTCCACTGACCGTAGGCAACGCCGATGCAGTTGGGGTTCTGTTTGGCCATTTCGAGGATCCCTTCAGTGTGGGGGTTAAAGGTGGGAGCGTCAAAATATCCGGGGAATTCGACAAATTTCAATCCCAGATTGCGCCAGTGATCCATAGACCCCTGAAGTGCGGCCCGCTTTGTCTTGATATTGGAAGGGGACCAACGCATAATAATAATATCTTTGGGCAGATCTTTCCAGCTGTTCCAGAGGGCACTTTTGCCTTTGATCATATAGTAATAGCGTCCTTTGCCGCAGTTGGCGTAGGGGTCAAACATATCGTTCCACATATAGACCTGAGCTTTGGGAGCGATGCGTTTGATCTCATTGTAGCTGTATTTGGCGATCATATTCAACGCTTGAGCTGCGGTCAGACCTGATTTTTCGCAATCGGGATCATATCCGTAGGCACGATGTTCGTCAATGCCGATCAGGATGCCGTCGGGTTTGATATGTTTCTGCTGCCATTCAACGGAGCGGGTAATGTATTTCTTTGTTTCAGGATTGTTGATACAGATACAGGCGTGTTTCTGTGAAAGGGCAACGTGATAGTAGCTTGCAAGAATGGTTTGTCCTTCTTTGATGCGACTTCCGGGGAGAACTTTGATCTGAGGGGCTGCGTGAGCATCGTTGAAGTCGCCGATCCAGCGGACGTGTCCGGCCTTGGGGTCAACGATTTTTGCGTAATCTTTGCCTTCGGTGTAGAGAAGCTTGCCGTCAGCGGAAGTGACTTTGGGTTCAGTGCCTTTGCGGCGGATGACATTGATGAAACTTGCAGGTTTAAGATCCACATCGTCGATCCAGACTTCGCCGGGACCCTGGATTTTCCAGCAGCCCAGAGCGATCCTGATTTGTGAGAGTTCAAAGGTGTTGAATATGACCCGGTATTCCTGCCAGTCGGCTGTTTCTTTGATGGGCTTCCGGTTAAAGGTCGGATCAATCCGGTAAGTGAGGTAACGGAAACCGTCTTTGGAACCGGGATCTTGGGCGACAATAGCAAAGGAAACGCATTTTTTATTGCCGGAGCCTTTGATATTTTTGGTTTTGATCTTAAAGGTCAGAGCCATCTGCTGAAAAGGTTTGCAGTCAAGATGATACCAGATACGGCTCTGATTGTGAGGTTCTTTACCCGTAAGTTTGAAACGGACAGAGGTTTTTCCTGAGGCCGCCACCTTGTTGTCAAGAGAAATGTCCACCTTTTGGGTATCGGGGCGCCAGTGTTTGAAGCCTTCTTCAAAAGAGCCGTTCTTCATAACGCTCTGCGGAGTGAAAACGCCGCCTTTAACGGTATAAGGTTCGGCAGTGACTTTGAGACATTCAGCCAGTTCAGGGGAACCTGACAGATAAGAGCAGCAGTCACCGATCGGAATACAGCTTGTCACCACTTTGAATTTGTATTTACGCAAGATGTCAACTGCTTTTTTGACATTTTTGGCATAGGCGTCGCCGTGTTTCCAGGGAGTGCCGAATTTGTAGTCGCTCAAATAGACGGTGTTGTAACCGGCTTTGGCGGCCCGGGCGGCCAGAGCTTCGATCTGGGGAAGTTTGCTGGCAGGGGCCATATTGGTTCCCAGCAGAAAAGCCTTTTCTTTGAAGTGTTCCCCGGCAGAAAGTATCGTGCCGGCCAACAGGAGGGGAAGAAACATTTTTTTCATTTTACTTAATTCCTTATTTATAAATACAAATCAGAAAATTTGATATTTATCATTCCCAGGGTTCAAGAGCCCAGACATCATCTCTCCAGTCTTTGCCGACTCCTCTCAGGGGATAGTCCGGGAAAAACGCCGCGTGACCGTCAAAGTGTACCACATTAAAGTTGCCGTTATGACGGCGGGCAATATTGGAATATCCGGCACGGACTCCGCTCAGGGACAACCGTTCTGAACCTGTTCCGCTGTCAAACCCCACGCCGCCGTCCATCACATAGTAGGCTTTTGAAGGGCGGTAGATCCCTGACAGACGGCGTGTTTTAGAGGCCGCGACACCGTAACTCCAGGTATTGTGCTTCCCCTGAGCAAAATAATTCATTGCGAAATGGGTGCCTTTCCAGGTGTTCCACACGTTACGGTCGCCGATGGTATTGCGTTTTTCGCTGGGACAGATCAAGATCCCTTTGGGGTCGCCCACGTTGAGGATTGTTTTGGGGTAGGGGACATATTTCAACGCGACAAGACGTTCCTGCCAGTAATACATCGTCGAACCATTGATAACTGTCGCTCTTTCAACAGGAATGATGATTCCTGAATGATCGTCTGCGTAATTAAAAAGAGCTGAACCGATCTCTTTCAGGTGAGAAAGACAAGCCGCGGAGTGTGCCCGTTCCCGGGCCTGTTGAAGTGCAGGCAGCAGCATAGCAGCAAGAATAGCTATAATGGCAATAACAACCAATAGTTCAATCAGCGTAAATCTTTTGAAAGCAGGATCACATTTTTTCATAAATAAGGCCTCATTTTGTTATGGAGTTGTACATTTCAAAAAAATGGATACAAGGGTAATATATCACTGCACGGAGAATATGTCAAGCACTTTCACTCATTTTGCAGAAAGTAAGCTCTGTCAGCAGATGACGCCTTTTTTCAAAAGCAAATTGCCGTATTTGCGGGTTTCTCCGGTGACGACGACACAGTGGACTTTTTTTGTTCTGTCATAAAAATCAAAACGGTCAATAAAGTCGATTTCGCCTTTTTCTCCGTTATCCTGCATTACTTTGCGGCAGAGGGCCACATAATTTTCGTCAAGGGTGTCGCCTTTGACGGGAGCCATCATAACGGCAGGTTTTTCGACATACTGGTCAAGTTTCCAGACGTTCAGAATGGCGTTGAGAAGCTGGGGTACATCCACTCCGGGAGCCTGAAGCACCGGCACTCCGGCAGCATAAGCGGGGAAATGGGCATCTGAGAGGACGATTTCATCTCCGTGGCCCATTTCTGCGAGAACTTTCAGCAATTCGGGGAAAAGCAGGGGACTGATTCCTTTAAGCATAGTTTATTTTTCCTTCTGATTTTTCCGGGGGTGTCCCCCCCAGCGTAATGAATATGATAAGTCCCGCTGCCAGAAGCATCGGGTAGTAAAGAACTTTCAGCAGCTCCACCGCCGGGATCGTTATCCCGGAACTTTTGGCGACTCCCAGAGCAATAAGGATCTGGGCTCCGTAAGGGATAAGTCCTTGAGCAACACAGGAGGCACTGTCAAGTATGGCGGCGATCCGCTTATTGTCGCAGCCGTATTTCAAAGAAAGTTCCCTTGCAACGGGCCCTGCCACCACGATCGCCACCGTATTGTTGGCGGTAAAGAGATTGACCAATATGACCAGCAATGAGCAGCCGAACTCACACCCTCTGGGGGAGTGGATCGTTTTTTCGATTTTGTTGATCAGGTAATCAATGCCGCCGTTATGGCGGATCGTGCCGAGGAGTCCCCCTGCAAGGAGGGCTACGATCAAAGTTTCAGCCATACCGAGAGTTCCTTTTCCGGCGATACCGATTCCTGAAAGCAGCGAGAAACTTCCGCAGCAGCCGCCGATGAGCAATGCGGCAACAGTTCCCGTGAAAAGCAGCATCATCACATTCAGCCCCAGTATGGCACACAGCAATATGGCGGCATAAGGGGCCACAAGAATAATGTGCTGCCAGGTCAACGGGGGAGGTTCCGGAACGGCATTGCCTGTTTTGACGGTAAAGAAGTAAATAAGCAGCACTGCCGCAGCGGCGGGCAAAGCGAATTTTATATTGATCTTGAATTTATCTTTCATTGCGGCTTCCTGAGTACGGGTCGCTGCAATGGTGGTGTCTGAGATCATTGAAAGATTGTCTCCGAACATTGCTCCGCCCACCACGGCTCCCAGCAGCAGCGGCGTGCTGAGACCTGAAGCTCCGGCAAGGGCGACGGCAATAGGCGTCAGTGCTGCAATGGTACCGCAGCTGGTGCCGATAGCAAGAGAAATGAAACAGGAAACAAGAAAGACCCCGCCTGCAAGCAGCTTATCGGGGATCAAATGCCGTGCGATAATGACAGCGGCATCCACGGCACCGGAACTTTTAGCCACAGCGGCAAAGGCTCCGGCGAGGATAAAGATCATCACCATAAGCATAATATTGCTTTCGCCCATACTTTTTGCATAGATCGTGATTTTTTCTTCCAGGGAGTTTTTTCCTGAAATCAGGGCAGCGGCGGAAGCGGCGATAAATGCCACCGGCATAGGCACGGAATAAAAATCTTTGCTCCAGAGCGAAAGGCCCAGATAAAAAATGAGAAAAACCCCGAAAGGCAAGAGAGAGATAGAATCAAAACTTCTTTTCATATGAAATACCTTTTACAAAAGAGATGTTGTCAGGATAATATAATACAGGCGGGCGATCTTTCAAGGAAATAGTGTATTTTTTCTTTATAAATTTTAAGAAACGCTTGTTTTTTATTGAAAGAGCGTTTATATTAATTCCGAAGTATATGAACAGGGGATGATAGTTCCCTCAACAGTAAAAGGAGTAGTTGTTATGGCCAAACCATTGGGTGTGCAGTTGTACTCTGTAAGAGAGTATGCCAAAGAAGATTTCGTCAAAGTTCTGAAAAAAACAGCAGAGATCGGTTACAAGGTGGTGGAACCTGCCGGATTTTTTGATCTGACTCCCGCTGAATTCAAAAAAATCATCGACGATCTGGGGCTGGAGATCTATTCTTCCCACCGCCCCTGGGCCCGTACCGTTGAAGATGTGAACGAAAATGTGGAGATCCTCGGAACTCTGGGATTGAAGAATTGCGTTTGCGGTTACGGTCCCGATGACTTCAAAGATATGGATGCCATCAAACGGACTGCTGACAACTCCAATGCTCTGATCGATGCTTACGCCGCCCAGGGCATTACGATGTTCCAGCACAACCACTACTGGGAATTTGAACG
>JAZUPO010000277.1:0-36208 GCA_045605205.1 Victivallaceae bacterium | reverse complement strand
CGTGAAGGGGTCAACTTTAACGATGTTCTCGCCGATGCCCAGCGCCTTGGATATGCAGAAGCCAACCCCTCTCTGGATATCGACGGTTTCGACACCGCCCACAAAACTGCCATTCTTGCCTCCCTTGCTTACGGCAAATGGTTCGGTATCGACAATATGACAGTGGAAGGTATCAGAGACCTTGAGCTTGAAGATCTCAACTACGCTCTGGAACTGGGCTACCGGATCAAACTGCTGGGAGTCATCAAAAACGTGAACGGTGCCGTGGAAATGAGTGTCCGCCCCACCTTGATCCCCCAGGAAACACTTCTTGCCGGTATCTCTGATGTTTTCAACGGCGTTATGGTGGAAGGCGACTTTGTCGGCCAGACTCTCTTTTACGGTCGTGGAGCCGGAAGAAAGGCTACGGCCAGTGCCGTTGTGGCTGACATCATTGATGTAGCTCTCAATTACAATTCCGGAGCAACCCGGCGTCTTCCTGCATTCCGTCAGGGAGAACAGTTCACAAGTGTCACTCCTCAGAATGAGTGCACATCCCGCTACTATTTGCGTCTCATCGTGGAGGATTGTCCCGGTGTGATCGCTTCCATTACCAAGATACTTGCCGACCGGGAGATCAGCATTTCCAGTTTGATCCAGCACGAAAACCAGAAAGAAAATGTCTCACTGGTGATCCTGACCCATCCGGCAATGGAAAAGGAAATCCGCAGTGCGATGGAAGAGTTGAGCAAACTCTCTGTCAGCCGTGCCGCCGTCAAGATGCTCCGCATCGAAGAGTTCTAAATCTTGACATATCACTTACTTTTTTCTTAAAAGAAAACATTTGGGAGTCTGGACTATGGGAAATCATACCGTGGAAAAGATCGGCGGCACCAGTATGAGCCGCTTCGGTGAAATTATTGAAAATATCATCATCGGCAAACGCAAAGGTGCGGAACTTTACAACCGCGTTTTCGTGGTTTCTGCCTACGGCGGCATCACCAATCTGCTGCTTGAAAACAAAAAGACCGCCGAGCCCGGTATCTACGGCAGCTTCGCCGCCGGTGACAACGATGCCTGGCAGGAAAAACTGGAACAAACCCGCCTTGAGATGCTCCGTATCAATCACGGCTTTGAATCCATCGGTCTGGACACCAAAGCGGCCGATGATTTCGTCAATGAGCGTATGGAAGGGATCAACGATTGTCTGCTTCACCTGATGAAACTGGGCAGTTTCGGTCACTTCAACAGCAGTGCTTATCTGCCTGCCACCCGTGAACTTCTGAGTTCAGTGGGTGAAGCACACAGTGCTTTCAACTCCGCATTGATCCTGCAGAAAATGGGAGTCAACGCCGTCTTTGTTGATCTTTCCGGCTGGCGCGACCGGGAGTTTTTCTCTATGGAAGAAAACATCATCAGCCATATGAAAGATCTTGACCTTGCCAGCTGTATGCCCATTGTCACCGGCTATGCCAAGTGCGCCGAAGGGGTTATGGCCAAGTTCGACCGTGGTTACAGCGAGATCACCTTCAGCAAACTTGCTGTGGCAACTCAGGCCCGGGAAGGTATCATCCATAAAGAATTCCACCTTTGCACCGGTGATCCCAAGATGATCGGCATCGACAAGGTGCGTACCATCGGCCACACCAGCTTTGATATCGCCGATCAGCTGGCCGATATGGCAATGGAAGCGATCCATCCCCAGGCTTCAAAAGAAATGGCTTTGCACAATATCCCCATCCGGGTCGATAATGCTTTCGATCCCGGCCACGCGGGCACACTCATCAGCAACAACTATGTTTCCCCCACCCCCAGAGTGGATATGATTTGCGGCCGCAGGGATATCGTCGGCATTGAGATCTATGATTCAGAAATGGTGGGAGCTGCCGGTTATGACTACCGGGTGCTTGCAGCATTCAACGCCCACAAAGTCAGCTATATTGCAAAAAACACCAACGCCAACACCATTACCCACTACGTTTCCGAACGGAGCAAGAACCTTAAAGAGTGCATCGAACAGATCCGCCGCGAATTCCCCCGGGCAGAAATTTCCTGCCGCGAAGTGGCCATTATCGGTGTCATCGGCAGCAATATGAAATTGCCCGGGTTCCTCTACCGGGCCGCCAAAGCTCTGGCCGAAGCGGAAATCAATGTACTTGCCCTTGACCAGTGTATGCGTCAGGTCAATATGCAGTTCATCATTGACCGCAAGGACTTTGAAAAAGCCCACACGGCACTTCACCACGAACTGGTGGAAAAAGAAGAGCCTTTCTGCTGAGCAAGCGGGTATGATATTGACAAAAAAGTAAATTTATTTTAAGAAAAAAAGCCTTTTTTCATTATCATACTTGACAAAACAGCAAAGAGGATGTATATTAATTGAATGTAAAGGATTATTCACTAATTTCAACATATATTTGGAGATTAAAAAATGCCCCACTCAAAACAGGCTGCCAAACGTCTGCGGACCAGCAATGAAGCCTACCTCCGCAACCGTTCCAGAATGAGCGAACTCAAGACTCTGGAAAAGAAACTGCGTGCTGCTGTCGAAGCCGGTGATGCTCAACTTGATGAGCTCCGCCGCAATTTCGTCAGCCGTCTGGACAAGGCTGCCAAGGCCGGTGTTATCCCCGCCAACCGCGCTGCCCGCAAAAAATCTCAGGCTGACAAGCTCGCTATTGCCAAGTAATTTCTGCTTGAGCACTAAAAAAAGCAACTCCGTAACGGGGTTGCTTTTTTGTTTGTCTTTTTTTCAGATCTCACACATCGAAAACGAGGGGCTTTCTGCCGCATTTTTCTGCAAGTTCAGGCAAAAAGTGTAAACGCTGCCGCCAGCGTTTATCGAGCGGCAGAGAAAAGAGAATAAAACTTCTCCCGTCCTTCAAAACAGCCGCCGCCTGAACTCCCAGTCCCCGGCGGCTCTTTTGAGTGGAAGTCACAAAAAAGTATTCAATGTCAGCAAAGAAGAACTCACAGCTCTTGCTTTCTCTTTTCAGCCCCATAAAGGTGCTTTCAATAAAAAAGCGTTCCTTTTCAAACTCGACTCCTGTCCGGAAGCGAAACAGATCCAGAACCGCCATAAGAAAAAGCTGTACGCCCAGAAGTACTGCCAAAGGATGGAATTTGAGCAGACAGGCAGCAATGAAAATACCTGCATAAAACAGATAAAAAAGACAACAGGCGGTCATATTTCTGCCGCCGCACAGCAAAAGGATCCCGTCCCTTTCGCTCTGCTGCAAAGCTTTTACAGCAGAGCGCTGCCAATCCCGTTCCTGAAGCCGTAACTGCTCCAAAACTTCCGGAGCAAAGGAGTTGAGGTAAGCACGCAAATCATCCGGAAGTTGAGCATTTTTCCTGCAGCTGGAAATATGCTCAAAGATACCGGCACAGCACACAAGGCAAAAGCAGAAAAACAATACCCCCTCAATATAAAAAAGAATACGTCCAAGAAAACCTGGCTCTACAAAAAGCGCATTTTCCCCGGGAACCTCAGAATCCATCAGGACAGTACATTTATCCCCGACCTTCCTGTATCCTGACAAGGTGCGGTTGAAAACGGCTTTGCTCCCCCGGTAAAAACGTTTGTTGAAAAGGAATTCATATTCATAACGGCAATTTCCCTTTTGATCCACCTTCTTTTCCACGATGGTCCCGGGAATCTTCTTCCAGCTGACAAGTCTGCTGTTCCACAGGATCCCTTCATAAAACGCCCAAGCCCCCAAAGCAAAGAAGCCCGCAGCGCCCAGAGCAAGAAAGCCCGTCAGAAAACGAGACGGTTTGAAAAGTTGTTTTAAACGTTCAGCAAGAAGTGTGCCGTTATCGTCCATTTTTCAGTTCCTTCAGTTTCTTCCGGCGGTCAACAAGAAAAAGCTGTACAGCATTGTAACTGTTGTGCCACAGTACATAACTGATGACCCCCATTGCAGCCAGAGGTCCGCCGTAAACCAGAGCCAGATAAATGGTCAAGGTGGTATTTTTCTGTCCCAGACTTTGGCTGGCCTCCCGGCGGAGACGCTTTCTTTCAAGCAGAGCTCCGACACCGAAACTTACGATACAGATGATCAGAGCGATAAAAGCAGTTTCAGCGATGATCCACGGGGAAACACCGGGATTATTACGGAAGAATTCTGCCGCCGAAGCAGCAATGATAAAAAGA
Source organism: Victivallaceae bacterium (assembly GCA_045605205.1). Taxonomy (GTDB): domain Bacteria; phylum Verrucomicrobiota; class Lentisphaeria; order Victivallales; family Victivallaceae; genus UBA1784. Next base: position 32,073 of record JAZUPO010000277.1, on the reverse strand, counting down.
CACACCGACCACAATCCAAAGGTGGCCGTAGCAAGTTTTTTGGGCCACTCCCGGGCTGCCGGGTACAGTTTTCGCAACGTAAAAGCCACCAGAGCCGGAACCACCAGCAAAAAGAAAAGACTTTTGGCAACGTGAAGCATAAAGGCACAGGAACTGTTCCCGCACACCCAACTCAACAAGAAAGGCATAAAGAGAGTCATCCCCGTATTGGTGATAATAAAAGCGGTGATCACATACCCCACATTCCCTCTCAAAAACCCCATAACCACCGAAGCTGCCGTTGCGGTGGGGGTGATTCCAGTAAAAAAGGCAGCCTGAGCAAGCGTTTCATTACCGCTGATCCAGCGGGTAAGCACATAAGCTGAAACGCCGATCGCCAGATTGACTGCAAGGAGAACCCAATGGGAGTTGCGGACACGGAGCTCTTTCAGACTCAATTTGAGAAAGACCATAAAAAGCATCGTCATCAAAAGATAACGGATCAAAAATTTCCACTCCCCTGCCCCGGGAAAAAACAATCCCAGGCCGAGAGGGATAAAGATCATAGCCGGCCGCAACAAAGTTTTCAACATAAAATCACTCAACTTTCCATAAAAAATATCGTTCCTGTACAGCAAAAAAAGATACGGCGTTAATATATATGCTCAGTCTGCTATTTTCAAGCAGAAACACACGCAACCGTGTCCGTATGCAGTATGCCATAACCTCAAAAAACAGGAATTTGTTATGAAAAAAACAAAAAAATTTTCTCTTTGACCGCAATTTCACCCCGATTGAACTGCCGGTAACTACTGCACAACAGAACTGTCTTTCAAAAATAAAAAAATACACATCCTTACGCCCGTCAGGGCGCACTTCACGCTTGACGCAGTCAAGCTCTTCACATCTTCACATCTTCACTCAATCAGCGTTCACGCTGAACAAGATAGAGGCCGGCAAAGCAGAACTTCCTCCTGTTGCCGTTTGCCCGAAAGGAAGACGAGACTGGAACGTTCCTCCGGACTCCCCCAAATGCGCCGACGGTCACGGAGCCCCTCTAAAAGCCTATGCACTGCCCCGGAATGTCAGCGGCTGGGACGGAACGGGGGACACGACCTATTTCTGGCGTGACAACTATGCAGCAGCAACGGAGTAACAAAGAGATTTCGCAGCCCCGGAATCAAAGAAAATTTTAAAGTAAAAAGGCTTCTTTCCTTGACAAAGAGGCCTTTTGATGTTATATTATCCGGTGAAAATTTGTACCATTCCACAATATATAGAGAGAAAAAATGGCTAAGCGCAACGATATTAAAAAGGTGTTGATCATCGGTTCAGGACCGATTATCATCGGACAGGCATGTGAATTTGACTACTCAGGAACTCAGGCTTGCAAGGCACTCCGTGCTGAGGGTTATGAGGTCGTGTTGGTAAACTCCAACCCTGCGACCATTATGACCGACCCCGGTATGGCGGATCATACTTACATCGAGCCTCTGACCGTTGACAGTCTCACCAAGATCATCGACCGCGAGCGTCCCGATGCTCTTCTTCCCACTCTGGGCGGCCAGACTGCTCTCAATCTTTCCATTTCACTCCACGATGCCGGCATTCTGGAAAAATTCAACGTTGAAGTCATCGGCGTTGATCTCGAAGGTATCAAACGGGGCGAAGACCGTATTGAATTTAAAAACACAATGAACCGTCTGGGGGTTCCGATGGCCAAATCGGAGCCCTCTTATTCTGTTGAAGAAGCAGAAAAAATCGCCAATGAACTGGGTTATCCTGTTGTTCTGCGTCCTGCTTATACTATGGGCGGAACCGGCGGCGGTATCGTTTACAACGTGGAAGAACTCCGGAAAGTTGTTACCCGGGGACTGGCTGCCAGTCTGATCCACCAGGTTCTCGTCGAAGAATGCGTTTTCGGCTGGGAAGAACTTGAACTTGAAGTCGTCCGTGACCAGAAAGGCAACAAGATCACCGTCTGTTTTATCGAAAACGTTGATCCTATGGGTGTCCATACCGGTGACAGCTTCTGCGTGGCTCCTATGCTGACCGTTCCTCAGGAAGTTCAGGATCGTCTGCAGGATTACAGCTACCGGATCATTGATGCCATCGGTTTGAACGGCGGATGCAATGTCCAGTTCGCCCATAACCGTGAGGATGACCGGATCATCGTTATCGAAATCAATCCCCGTACCAGCCGTTCCAGTGCTCTTGCTTCCAAAGCGACCGGTTTCCCCATTGCACAGGTTTCCACCAAGCTGGCCTCCGGTGTCACCCTTGACGAACTCCCCTACTGGAAAGAAGGAACTCTCGACAAGTACAAACCCTCCGGCGACTACGTTGTGGCCAAATTCGCCCGCTGGGCTTTTGAGAAATTCCCCCAGGCCGAGGATCATCTGGGCACCCAGATGAAGGCTGTGGGCGAAGTGATGAGCATCGGCAAAGACTTCAAAGAAGCCTTCCAGAAAGCCATCCGTTCTCTTGAAATCGGCCGTTCCGGCCCCGGTCTGGTCAAAAAGATCGAACCCCTCACTCTTGAAGAACTCAAACCGCTCTGTGCAAAACCTGCCAGCGAAAGATTCTTCTACCTCTATGAAGCCTTCAAAAAAGGTCTGAGTGTTGAGGAAGCTGAAAAACTCACCCGGATCACCCGCTTCTTCCTCGAAGAGATCCGCGAGATCGCCCAGTATGAAAATGAACTTGCCAAGAGCAATTTCCTCAACCTTGACAGCGAAAAACTGGTCAAGGCCAAGAAGTTCGGGTTCTCCGACAAGTATCTTGCCAAACTTTTCAACGTTTCCGAAAAATCCATCCGTCAGCGTCGTGAAGAGATCGACTGCAACGCAACTTTCTGCAAAGTTCCTGTTTCCGGTGTAGAGGATGCGGAATACTACTATTCAACCTACTCCGGTGCTCCTGATGAAGTGCCTGTTTCCACCAACCGCAAGATTATGGTTCTGGGCGGCGGCCCCAACCGTATCGGACAGGGTATTGAGTTTGACTACACCTGTGTCCACGCCGCTTTCACGCTCCGTGAAAAAGGTTATGAGTCGGTCCTTATCAACTGCAACCCTGAAACGGTTTCAGCCGACTACGATACCAGTGACAAGCTCTACTTTGAGCCCCTCACTGTTGAGGACGTTCTTGCCATCTACCGCAAGGAAAAACCCGAAGGTGCCATTGTCCAGTTCGGCGGTCAGACTCCTTTGAATATCGCTCAGGAACTGAAAGATGCCGGTGTCCGGATCATCGGAACCCAGCCCGAAGGTATCCGTCTGGCTGAAGACCGTGAATATTTCCGTGAACGTATGATCGCTCTCGGAATCAAGCAGCCCCAGAGCGGCACAGCCAGATCCCTCGAAGAAGCGGTCAAAGTGGGCCGTGAAGTGGGTTATCCTGTTATGGTGCGTCCCTCATTCGTTCTGGGCGGCCGCGGTATGGCAGTGATCTATGATGAAGAAACTTTGAAACGTTATGCCGTTGAGTCCATTCAGGTCAGTCCTGAATATCCTATGCTCATCGACAGATTTCTTGACCACGCTGTTGAGTGCGAAGTCGACACCGTTTCAGACGGCGAAAACATCTTCGTTGCCTCAGTTATGGAACATATTGAGCTTGCCGGTATCCACTCTGGTGACTCTGCCTGCTCCATTCCTCCGCCGACTCTGCCTGAACGTCACCTCAAGACGATTGCTGAACAGTCCGCTCTTATTGCCCGTGACTTCAATGTGGTGGGTATTCTCAACGTTCAGTTTGCTGTCTGCGAGGATCAGGTTTGGATCATTGAAGCCAATCCCCGTGCCTCCCGTACCGTGCCCATCGTGGCCAAGGTCACAGGCGTTCCCCTTGCCAAAGTTGCAACCTTGCTGATGCTGGGTGCAAAACTTGATGACTGCAAAGAATATCTGCGTCCCCAGCCTGCCACCTACTTCGGTGTCAAAGAAGCGGTCTTCCCCTTCAATATGTTCCCCGAAGTCGACCCGGTTCTGGGCCCCGAAATGCGTGCCACCGGTGAAGTTATGGGTATGGCCAATACCTTTGGTATGGCCTACTTCAAGTCCCAGCAGGCTGCCGGTATGCCCCTGCCGCTGGGCGGCAAAGTGCTGGTTTCCGTGGCCAAGAGAGAGCGTGAAGAACTCCTGCCCATCGTCTCTGACCTCTGTGAACTGGGCTTTGAACTGGTCGCCACAGAAGGTACCGGCAAATTCCTTGCCGACAACAATATCCCCCACAAAGTGGTCTGCAAACTCAATGAAGGACGTCCCAACGTTTCTGACTTGATCAAAAACCGCGAAGTCTCTCTGATCATCAACACTCCTCTGGGCAAGCTGAGCAAGATCGACGACAGCAACATCCGTATGCAGGCTATCCAGTACAAGATCCCCTATATGACCACCATTGCTGCCGCCAAGGCCACGGTCGCGGGTATCCGGGAAGCCAAAACAGGCGATGCTGAGCTGAAATCCCTTCAGGAATATCAGGCGGGGAAATAAGCCGGAGAATCTATGGAAGGACTTGCCTTAGGTGCGATCATTCTGCTGGTGACTGCAGTAGTGGTGTTGGCTGCGTTGCTCCATCACCAGTCTGTCCACGCATTCAACTTGCAGAACGCACTTGAGGAATCCGACTCCAGACGCCGGGAAATCTCAAACTTTCTGAACCGCTTTTCAGCGGGGATCAAAGGCGATGAGGGTTTCTTTGGTGCAATGAACGCCGCTGCCATCCATATCGGCGAACAGACCGACAGCGAATCTGTCGCCATTTACATTATGGAAGGCAGCGAGCTGCGTTGTGTCAGTGTCTACGGTACTTACCCGCTGGTACGGACTGCCAATAAACTGGTATTCACCCGCCGCCGCCATCTGCTTGAAACACTCCGGGGCGAAAAAATCGCTCCCGGGGACGGCTTTTTGGGCGGCATTATTATTTCCCGGTTGGCAGAGCAGGTCCCTTGCGGAGCTGATGATGAGCGGTTCCGTTCCTATCCGGAATGCAGCAATCTGGCCGGTATTATGGCTGTCCCGATGCTCCGTGACGGAGCTATCATCGGAGTCATCTGTGCCGTCGGCAACCGGAATCGTCCCAGCAAACCTTTCAGCGAGAATCAGTTTGAACGTTTGAAGCTGTTGGCTCCTCAGGTTTTGATGGTTCACAATCTGGTGATGGCTTACGGTGAGATCAGCCGCCGTGACCGGATCGACCAGGAACTTGAACTGGCCCGTCTGCTTCAGCAGTCACTTTTGCCCAAAAGCAATCCTGACTGGGGAGAATTTTCCATCCGGGCCTATTCCCGTTCTGCGAAAGAGGTGAACGGCGACTTCTATGACTTCATCCGCATTGATGAAGACCGTATGCTGGTTGTGATCGCCGATGCCTGCGGCAAAGGTATCCCGGCGTGTATGCTTACAGCTATGACCAGAAGTGTGGCCCGCTCTCTCATTGACAACTTCACAACGCTTCACGACTTTTTGTGCAAGCTGAGCGACAAGCTCAACAGGGACACTGATGCCGACCGTTTCATCACCCTGGGCTGCTGCCTGCTGAACAAAAAAGATATGCTTCTGGAATTCGCCAGAGCCGGACATACCGACCTTGTCACATTTGTCCACAATCACATCCGCATTATGTCTCCCAGGGGAGCGGCATTGGGCATATTGCCTGCCCGGCTGGTCAAGTTCGACACGATCTGCATTGCCATAGAACCGGGAACGACCGTGATGATGTATTCAGACGGCTTTACCGAAGCAATCGACACAGAAGGTAAAGAGTTCGGTCAGGATCAACTGGTCGAAACATTTGAAAATGCCTGTTCCGGGAAAAATTCCCTTGAAGAAGTTGTGGATATTATGGCCAGGCGAATCATCGACTATGAAGACTCCCAGTCTGACGATCAAACCCTGGTTCTGATCCGCCGCAATTAAAGCAATGAGCAAAAAACACGCACTTCTCTGCCTCGCAGCAATTATGGGAACGGCCTTTTTGATCCGGTTGTTCCCCGCTTTGAATGTGCTGGATTTTCCGGAACGTTTCATCCGTCCCGACACAGAAACTTATCTCGGCCCTGCCCGGGCACTTCTTGAAGGAAGATTTTTCGGCACCGGTCGGGCTCCCGGATATATTCTTCTTGCGGCAGCGGCTCAATATATTTCAGCAGCTTCTTATCACTTTCTGCTTGCATTGACAGGCGTCATCCTGAGCACTCTGACTTTGCCATTCATCTACGGCACTGCCAGAGAACTTTTCGGGCGTAAAGCCGGTCTTATTGCCGCCGGTCTTTTTGCTTTGAACCTTACGGCGATCGCCAATGCCCCAATGTTTCTTTCGGACACCTTTTTTGCTTTTTTTGCGGGAGGACAGTTTTTCTTTTTCATCCGCTTTTACCGCAGAAAGAAAAGTTGCGATTTTCTCTTTTGCATTCTCTTTGCCGCACTCGGGACCCTGATCCGGCCCATCAATCTGCCCTGGATCGCTCCGGCACTGGTGCTGCTGTGGCTCTTGCCCAAAGTTTCTTTGCGGACCAAAACGGTCAATACCATTGGAGCTCTTTTCATTACGGCAGCCCTGCTTCTGCCCTGGATGGCGAGAAACGCCGCCGCCGGAGCCCCCTGGTGTATCGACACCAATACAGGAGCAATGGTCCACCAGAACGGGGCTATGATCCTTGCCGAAGCCCGGGGAACTTCGTATGAAGATGAAAAAAACAAGATCCGGCAGGAATACGGGACACTTTTTCTCGACAAAAAAAAATTCCCCGATGAAAAAGCCCGGGAAAAATGGAAGATGACCCGTCTCCGTCAAATCATCGCCGCTCATCCGTGGATCGCTCTGAAACAACACTTCAACTGGCATAATATCCTGCTTCCTGACGCTCCAACATTATTTGAGATCTGCGGCTTGACCAAATCCGACAGAGGCACAATGAATGTCCTTGTCACCAAAGGACTTTTTGCGGCGGTCGATCACTACTTTGAAGGCAAACTCCACCTGGTGCTGCTGCTTTTGCCTTTGCTCTGCATTACAGGAATCACTTACCTCGGCACATTGCTGCTGCTTTTGTACGCCCTCTTTCACTTCCGCCGCCGCTGGTATTTGTGGCTGCTTTTTCTTGCTTTTGCAGAATTTTATCTTTTTCTGCCCGGCCCGATCTGTGCTCCCCGTTACCAGCTGCCGGCACTGCCTTTGATGTGTACGTTTGCCTCCCCTGTGTGCTTCTATTTTTTCAGAAAAATATGTCTTTTTGTACACAAATCAAGGAAATAAAAATGAAAAAACTTTTATCCTCTCTTTTGTACCTGACTACTATCGCCGCTTTTGCTGTTTTTCCGCCTCTCAGCGGTTCTCAGATCCTCGCTGAAAACAAGAAAAGTTCCTTTGTCATCGTTCACACGGGATACAGAAGCAAATACGCAGCCGATTTGCTCAAAGAGATGCTGAGTGCTGTCACAGAAGCTCAGCTGCCTGTCATTCACGAAAAAGAGTATAAAAAGGGCACTCCCGCCATTTTTATCGGCAATACTCAAGCGGCACGCAGCAAAAAACTGATTCCCCGATCCTATGCCCAATGGGAACACAGGATCGACATTGAAAAAAATGCGGTTTACCTCACCGGTTCCGACACCTTCGGCGATACGCTTCAAAGGGGCAGTTTTGAGTCTGGTATGCTCAAAGCGGTCATCACCTTTCTGGAACGCTTCGGCAACTGCTGTTTCTTCGGTCCTGCCCCTCTGAAAGATTATGCAGCAAAGCAGGCAAAAATCACCCTTCCCGATCAATATTCCTACCATAAAAAGCCGGCCATCGTCTACTGTATCAGCCGTTCAAAACAGCCGGAATACGATATTGCCACCAATGCGTTTTATGCCGGAAACTTTTACAAACCCCAAGGGGGACACAATTATCCCAAAGCAGTTCCTATGGCGAAATATCTGAAATCCAATCCCGAATTTTTCGCCCTCAGAAACGGTAAACGCAATCCCACACGTTACAATCATCTTTGTATTTCCAACCCCAAAGTACAGGAATTGCTGTATAAAAACCTCCTCGACCAGGCTGATGCCGGAAGCAAGATGGTGCAAATCGGGCAGACTGATTCTTTCCAGTGCTGCCACTGTGCCCCGTGCCGCCGTCTTTTCGGCCTCATTCCCCAGGGGAAACCCGGCACCGGAGCCTACAATGCAGATCGTGCCTGGAAAGAAAAACTGTGGATCCTCCACCGCAATATGGCTGAACGCTTTATGAAAGACCGCCCCGGCAAACTGGTGTCTATTATGGCTTACGGCCCCACCCAAACGCCGCCGGAAACATTCAAAAAATTCCCCCCCAACACCTGGATCGAACTTGCCCCCTTTGATGCCGACACCATAAAACAGTGGAAAAATTATCAGGTCAAAGCCTTTTCAGCCTACCTCTACATCTGGGGGACCTATAATGCCGAAGGCTTCACCCCCAATCAATCTTTCAAAGCCCTGCAAGCTGAAGTTGCCGGTTATTACAAACACAACATCAAAGGTCTTTACCGCTGCGGTTTCGGAGAACTTCCGGGCTTGAGCGGTCCAGCCTATTACATCTGGGGCAAACTGCTTGGCGACCCCAAAGCGGATATGGATATACTGTTGAAACAATATTGCCGCTATGCTTTCCCCAAAGCGGCCGTTGAAATGGAACAGTTCTACAAATATCTGGACAGCCGTCTGGAACTTCAGTTGAAAAACACCTCAAAAGAGGACTGGAACAGTTCACTGCTTCTTTCAGGACAAAGCAGAAGTTTGAAACCCTTTCACCTTTTCAAACTCCGTTATCCGGAAGATGTCCTTGTAAAATTGGAAAATCTGCTTAAAAAAGCAGAAGCCAAAGAAAAAAATCTTCACATCAAACAGGTTCGCACCGAGTTTGATTATCTCCGTTACACCGCCCGGGCCGCCCAATCGATGTGGGCATTCCGCAAGGATCATTCAGATGCAAAGTGGCAAAAAGCTCTTGCTGATCTGGAAAAACGGGAACAATTCATCAAGTCGATCCCTGTCAATTCCAAAGGTTTTCTTGTTGCCAACAAACGTATTCTCTTCGGACAGGTAACTCGCCCCCAGGTGATGATGGGCGGCAAATTGTCAGCCGCTTTGAATGCTCCTTTCAACTGGGGTGCGGTCAAGCTCCGCAAATACAACATCAAACCCTGTGCAAGAGTAATGAAAATTGATGATCCCCAGTGGCAATACCTTGTCCCTCAAAACCGCAAAAGCGATATTGTTCCTGAGCTGCGTCCTACTGTTGTTAAATTCCGCAGCCAACAGGCACCCGGCGGAATCAAGTTCACCTTTGTTCTTGCCAATGTCAAAGAAAAGCTGCGTAAAGAGTATTATGTCCGCATTTTCCTGGGCCCGGAAAGAAAAAAACTCAGGTGGTTCCCCGGCAGATTTGCCAACAGTGCCCCCGCCTGGTACAAACTGGCTCTCACCAATGAGGAAAATAATAATCAGGGCGATAAATATATCATCTGCCGCGGACGGGCGGGAAAAGCACTTTGCCCCGCCCCCGGAGTGGAACTTGCTCCCGGAGAAATTTCTGTTGAAATTTTCCTGCCCTTTACACACTTTGACAAAGTCCCCCGCAAGGGGGATAAATGGCTTCTCAACGTTGCCGCCGGTGTCAAAGGCTGTGAACTGATCTGGGAATACAATATGGAACAACTCAACCACCGCAATGCAACAGCAGCAAATGGTACATTGATTTTTTAACCGCATTTCATAAGGATAATAAATTATGTTGAAAACGCTCTTCATTCTGCTGGCTGCACTTCTTGGCGTCACACTCGTCAACGGTGCAGAAGTTCTGAAAAAAAAGGTCCTCATCGTTATGATCGACGGTATGCGTGCCGATGCGTTTGCCGCCTTTAAGCCCCCTACCCTTACAAAGCTGATGAAAGGTGAATGGAAACCCGGTTACAAAGGAGCCTGGTCTCTCTGTGCCAGAACCATTCCCGATGCCCCCGCTCACAGTGCCCCCAATCACGCCGCCATTGCCACCGGCGTCACCGCCGCCAAACACAAAGTTACCAGCAACGGCACCACCAAACAGGGCAACTGGAAAGAGTGGCCCTCCTGGCTTCACCGTTTGATAAAGGCTCAGCCTGAGAAAAAGGCCCTTTTCATCCACGCCTGGAGCGAAAGCGGTCTTATCGACCCCACGCCCCTGGTCACCCGGATCGGCAAATCGGACTGGAAAAACACGACCGTCTACCCTAAACACATCACCGAAAAAGAGTGCCCTGATGCCATTATGTATTACATCAATGCCCCCGACGGCGGCGGACACAGTACAGGATTCTATCCCTATGGCGATTACTATTCCCAGACGATCCAGCTGGCGGACCGTTATCTTGCGTTGATGCTCGATCTTATTTCAAAACGCCCCTCTTTTGCCCGGGAAGATTGGCTGATCCTCGTCACAGCCGACCACGGCGGTTACGGCAGAGGTCACGGCCAGCCCGGCGGTCAATCGGACACAGTTCCCCTCGTTATGGCAGGCAGAAACATTGTCAGCGGCAAACTTGCCGGAACTCCCTGTGTTACAGATCTGCCGGTGACAGCATTGGAATTTATGGGCGTCAGCACTGCAAAAATGAATCTTGACGGCAAAGTGATCGGACAGCAGCTTTCCGCCGAAAAACCGGGCAAATCTCTTGCTCAAGGCCTGAAAGCCTATATGATCTTTTCCCGCCGTCCCATTCCTGCCAACCGTGCTGATTTGTCCATACGCTGTTCTCAAGTCGGATTGGGAGTTGCGTCTGCCAGTTACCGTTATATGTTTTTCGGCAACACCTTGAGTTGTGAAGATGTGAAATTAAAAAACGTAAAATTCATTCCTCACGGTCTGGTTTTCAGCGGCCTTGAAAAACTCAAGATGACTGATAATCACTGTTTCACCCTGACATTCTGGGTCCGTCTGCCTGCCAAACAGCCGGGAGATTCCGTCATTATGGGCAACAAGCTCCAGAGTGAAGAAAAAAAAATTGGCTTTTACATTTCCGCCGCGGGCAAAACTTTCAAAGGCGTCAAAGCCCCCGGTGTGGTGCTGAACTTCAAAGACTCCAAAGGGAAAAAGAGTTTTGCTATGGGAACTTATGATATTGAACCCGACCGCTGGAACTTTTATGCCGTCACGGTCACTCCTGACAATGCTTTGTATTTCTTCCAGGGGCGCCGGGACGGATATCTTCACTGGTTTGTGGAAAAATGCTCAGGCTCCCTCAACAGCGGCAACCCCTGGTATATTTCCCAGCCGGAAAAAGGCAGCAACAAAGCCAATCTTGAAGCGGCAATAGATGATATGGCTGTCTGGGACAGAAATCTCACCATTGACGAGATCCGCAAGATCTTTGAAGCAGGCCGCAACGGTTTTTCTCTGGGAGATATCAAATAAAAAATATGACACTTGTTCCGGGGAAAAGTCGCCTGGAACTTTTTAACCTAAGGAAAAATATTATGGTCAAACACCTTATCTTGTGGAAACTTAAAGAAGAATTCACCACCGCAGAAAAAGAGAAGATCAAAGCCGGTATCAAAGCCGGTCTTGAAGGTCTCAAAGGGATTATTCCCGGATTGGAATACATTGAAGTCAAAACTTCCGGTCTGCCCTCATCCAATGCCGATGTGATGCTGGATTCCTCTTTCACCGATGCCGATGCCCTTAAAAATTACGCCGTCCACCCCGCCCACGTGGAAGTGGCCGACACCAAAGTTCGTCCCTTTACCGCCCAGCGTCTCTGTCTGGATTTTGAGGAATAATTTTCAAATCAAAAGGGCGATATTATGTGGATCAAAGGAGATTTGCACGTCCATTCCCGCTGCTGCAAAGACGGAACTCTGCCGGTGGCGGAAATCGTGGAACGCGCCCGTGAGTATTGCGATTTTCTCGCCATTTCGGGTCACTGCCGTTATCCGGAGTTTTTCCGTGCCGAAGAGCAGTATGCCGAAGTCCTTGAAGCCAGAAAAAAATATGATATCCCCATCTTCAACACCGGGGAAGTGGAATTTCCCATTCCCCGGCACGTGATTTTCATCACCACCCCGGACAACCGGGAGTTCGAACTGCTTCAGGCGCTGGTTCCCCGCTTCTGCCGCCGCAACGGTGTCGAAGGCGTTGCCGCCGCTATGGAAGAACTGGCCTTTGTGGAACGGGAATGGGGCGACAAGGTGTTTATGATCTTCAACCACCCCAATGCCCCTGATGTTTCCACAGAAGATCTGATGACCATTGCCCGCTCCAAAGTGTTCAAAGTGCTGGCCTGTGTAGATCGCCGTGAACGCCGTGCCCCCCAGGTATGGGATATAGGCGGCGCCTGGGATCAGCTGCTGCTGGCGGGACACCGGATCTCCGCCCGGTGCGGTTCAGATTTTCACCGTCATTTCAACAATGGCGGAGATGACCAGTTTCCGGGAGAATTTGTACAGGATTGTCTGCAAGTCGCAGAAAACAGTTATGAGGAAATTTTCAAAGCTTATACAACAGGCCGCTTTTTCTGTCAGGCCGGCAATATGATCTCAGATCCGGCATTTTACTTCTCTGCCCGGGAAAAGATCCATCTCAGCTTCAAACTGAACACTCCCCTTGAAAAAGTCGAAGTGATCGCTGACGGAAGGATCATTGAAGAATTTTCTTCTGACTCGGAGTTCTTTTCAGCCGACTTCTCCATTCCACCTGCCCGTACATTCCGGGTTCGTGGAACCGGAAAAGAAAAGCAACGCAAATATGAGGAGGGTTCTTTTACCCCCTTGTTTCTTCTCAATCCCCTTTATCGGAACCAATGACCGGATTCCCGGATCAGCCAGACAGTCACGCCCGCATTGAGGAAAACGCACAGCAGAAATTTGATCCTGTATGAGACCTTGACGGTCTTATGACGGAACAAAGACTGTCCCAGAAGTCCCCCCGGCCATCCACCGAGAAGATCCCACGCCAGCAGACTTATTTCAGGAATACGTCTGTACTGTTTCAAAGCCAGAAGTTTGTCCACCCCGTAGAAGACAAAGGAGCAGAAACCGGCCGCCGTCATCACAAGGCCAAAGGTCAAAAAAATCCTTCCTCCGGCAAAGTAAACGACCCCGCCCAGCAGCGGCAGCAGCCAATAAAACCCCGCCAGCCAAATAAAAGCCCTGCCCCAAACGGGTGTACGTGCTTCCCCTTCACTTTGCGCTCCCTTATTTTTCTGTTGTACCATTCCGGAGTTCCCTTCTTTTTCAATTTGAATCCGCTCAAAGGATAATTACAATTGCGCCTGTGGGCAATCGCACCTAATATACTCCTGTTACAGTGTAAAATCAAATTTCTTTGCCTCTCCGGGAGCTTTACCGGTATGTTCGGCAGGGATTCGATTGATAACAAATACAAAATATTACAAAAAAATCACTCTTTCTTCTTGTAATTTAAAAATGCTGATGTATTTTATTCAAAGAGTCAGCTGAAACAGCTCGTATAAAAAAGTAAAAATCAAACAGGGAGAGTAAAAGTGCATTCTATCGCCATACTTGCAGGGGGGAGCCTCATTGGTTCTCAGAGAGAATGTCATCAATCCTGAAGGTCCCTGCTATATCCGTTTGGTAGGCCGAAAAGCCGGTTTCGTGGATTGGTTCCTCACTCTCATTGGGATCAACACGACCACAACGCTTGAAGTTTATGCCGACAGGATCGAATATTCCTACGGATCTCTTTCCGGAACTGTTCTTGAGGTCATTCCGCTTTCAAAAGTCAGTAATCTGATCTGCGGTTACTTCAAACCGGTTCTCTTTCTGGTTCTGGCTACGATCACATTTTTTGCGGCTTTTGTCACCTTGGGGCTCACATTGATTTTTACGGCTGTTTTTGTATTCCTTTACTTCTTCAGAAAATCGACTCTGGTATCGATCATTCCCAACAGCGGCAGTTCGACTTCCGTGGCATTTAAGCGTTCACTTATTAAAGGGCAGAATATGACTGCCGAAGAAGCTCAGAGTGTCATCAAGATAATTTCCGGCTTGGTCGAACAAGCCAACAGATAATTGTCTCTCTGACAAATCGTCTGCGGATAAAACAATTGGATACGACTGCCAATTGTTTTGTCCGCATTTTTTTCACAGATATCCCGCAAAAATTGCAGAAAAAACTCAAACACAGTTGCTGGGACAATATTTCCGGTTTGGGAAAATTTTTTCTGCTTTTTTCTTATCTCCCCCTTGAAAAATTCAAGAACCATGCTGTAAATTAGGGTTGGAGATAGATTTTTACCACTACTTACGGAGGTTGTTCATGTTATTAGAAAAAAGTTTCCGCCAGGCAAAACGGTACAGCTTTACCCTGATAGAGCTTCTCGTTGTCATTGCTATTATCGCCATTCTTGCTGCTATGCTTCTTCCCGCATTGCAGCAGGCCAGGGGCCGTGCCCGGTCAACGGCCTGCTTAAACAATTTCGGGCAGATCGCCAAAGCCAACACCTTCTATATGCAGGATAATGATGACTGCCTGAATCCCCTCTACAACAATCCGGCCTGGACAAGCAACAGTGCTGTCTGGTACTACGCCCTCAATAAATATGCAGGCTTTTCTGACGACGTCCCCATAGGCTGTGCCATATACAATAATAAAAGCAATACGATGAAACGCTCCCCCCTTCTCTGCCCCACCCGCGAGGTCAACAGAAGTGATATCCGTGCCGGCGGCAATGCCATCGGTAACTGCTTTATAAATGTCCTTGGCATCAATCGTGCATTTTACACATACGGCGGCAAGGGAAAACCCGGTGGAGCCGTCAAATTCAGTTTCTTTGCCAAGCCCTCCCGCAGCTGTCATATTTCCGAAGCCAGAGGAGCTAACTGCGAATCCTACGTCTGGGGGGCAGATGACCAGTACCGTATCGCCTTTCCCCACAACAATCCCAATCCGGAAGATCAGCTGACCTTACCTCAGCTTGCCGCCGCTCCCGGAGCGGCAAGTGTCGCATTTCTGGATGCCCATGTGGCACAGGTCGAACGCCGCAGAGTACCTCTTGCAGTAAGAGGTACAGCTTTAAGCCAGAGTTTTTGGAACTATTCAACCCGATTGAAAAGCTCCCTCGGCAATATCGTTGACACTTGGTGATTTTTTAATACGGAGATAAAAAATTTATGAAATTCAAATTCTCATTGCTGTTGTGTGTCTCTCTGTTTGCCACACTCGCAGGTTCTCCCCGTTTTGCCCCCCGGCCGGAAAGTCCCCGTTCCCTGAAACTGGAACAGCGCAAACTTACCCTTATTGAAAAGGGGAAAGTCAAATTTCAGCTTTATGTCCCCCCCACAGCCCAGTGGACATTCCGCCGGGATGCCGGAGAGTTTGCCGCATTTCTTTCTGAGATCGCCGGAGTCAAGATCACTCCAGTCAGCAAACTCCCCAAAGATCCTTCCATCACACTTTTGCGTTTCGCCGACAAAAAGTTTGCCGCCGAACAGAAAATCGATTTGAAAAAAATCGACCGCGACGGCTTTGTGATCGCCGCGATCGGCAACAACATCCTTTTTGCCGGAAGCGACCTTATCGATCCAACCGGCAACAACGGAACTTACTTTGCCGCCCTTGAGTTTCTGGAACGCTTTGCCGATGCCCGTTTCTACTTCCCCGGCAAATCCGGGACTCTGCTCCCCCGTAAAAAGGAGTGGTCTGTTCCGGCTATGCTTCTTTATGACCGTCCCGACTCCCAGTTCCGCAGAATTTTCTGGAAGGGCAACGGGACTCCCTATCAGAAATGGTATGACGCTTCCATCAAACAGCCCCAAGCTGAAAGTGCACAATTCCGCCGTCTGCGGGTGTCCACCTTTTCCCTTCCCAACTGCCACGGTCTTTCCTACCTCAAATATGTGGAACGCTTTGCCAAAAGCAATCCTGAATATTTCGCAGTCAAGCCCAACGGGACCCGTGCAGACGGTTCACTCATCCGGGTCCCCAGCGACAAAAACGGACATCTCTGTTTCAGCTCCGGCATTATGGAGGAGATCTACAAGGATGCCAAAGCCGTCCTTACCGGGGCAAAACCAGAAACCCGCGGTCTGAAACACTGGAATATGCACAACAAAAACTTTTTCAATATGATGCCCAACGACTCTATGGGCCGCTGCCGCTGTAAAAAGTGTGCCCCCTACCATATGGGATTGACCGAAGGCGGCGGTTACAGTGAAAAGGCCGCCGACTTCCTCTGGGAACGGCTCCTCACCATTCCCAACCGTCTGAAAGCGGAAAAAATCCCCGGCTTTGTAACGATGATGGCTTACGACCTCTGCCGCAATGTTCCCAAACAGCAGATCCCGGACAATGTGGTGATCCAGGTCGCCCAGACCGGTCCCTGGAAGGAGCTGGATACCGCAGGCAGAAATAAAGATGAAAAAATCCTTCAGGAGTGGGTGAAAAAGATCAACTCCAAAATCTACCTCTGGAGCTATCCCACCAAATTCTGTGTCCGCTGGCTGCCTGAAGTGCCCAACTTCACCCCCAAAGCCATCGGCAGTTACTACAAACGTATGTACACATACAGCTTCGGAACCTTTATGGAATCTGAATCCGACTACTGGTTCTTCGGACATCTGAATTTCTATGTATTTTCCAGAGTTATGTGGGATCACAAGACCGATGTGGACGCTCTCCTTGCCGATTACCGTTCACGGATGTTCGGCAAAGGCAGTGCCCCCATAAAAGAGGTTATGGACTCCCTTGAATACCACTGGCTGAAAAATATCATGGGCAACACAGTTGAAACTTCAGTGGGCCCGGTTTCCACGCCGCCCTCGGAACACAAGCTCTGGACAAAGATTTTCTCCCCCCGGGAGATCAAACGTATCAACGCTCTTTTTGACAAAGCTGTGCACCTTGCCGCCAAAGATAAAGAAGCCGTGGCAAGAATCAAACTTTTCCGCGCAGCTATGTGGGAACCCACAGTCAAGGCTTCAGCAGACTACTTCAAAAAGGCCGCCGCTGTTGAACACTGGAAAAGCGATGTGGCTGTGCTGAAAGCCGGGGAGAAGATCGTCATCGACGGTAAAGGAGATGATGCCCCCTGGAAAAATGCTCCCTCCATTGCTCTCATTCCCCTCAACAAGAGTGTTGCCGAAGTCCACACCTTTGTAAAGATGCTGGCTGACAAAGAGAACTTCTATTTCCTCTTTGACTGCCGGGAACCTCTGACCGGTAAAATGCGCCGGGCCAAACGGCCCTTTGACAGCCCTGATATGTGGATGGACAATGCCGTTGAGATCCACCTCGACCCGGCAGGCAAACGGCAGGAAGATTTCCAGCTGATGATCGACAGTCACGGCGGCATTGCCGATTTGCACATCACCGTCAAGCCCCGGAACTTCAACTGGAAATGGAACAGCAACGCAGTGGCAAAAACCTCCATCGTTCCGGGGAAAGGCTGGTTTGCTGAAGTGCGTATCCCCCGGAAATCTATGACTCCCGTCAGCAATAATACCCTTACTGCCAACTTCAACCGCAACCGGGTCATTGAGGGAGTCAAAGTCCACCCCCTCTACACCTGGAGTCCCCATACGCTGAACTTCGGAGATATTGCCAACTTCGGAACTCTCCACATCGGCCAAAGTGTCAACGAAAATCTTGTTTCCGACGGCGACTTTGAATTTACCGGCATCAAAGGAAACAGGAAAAGCCAATGGTTCTACTGGAGCGGTCCCCTTCCTGAACGGGACACCAAAATTTTCCGTACCGCAGGCGTTTCTATGCGCTTCGGCGGCAAGAGAAATGATCTTGTCCACAAGATGCCCAAGCTGAAACCCAATACTCTTTACCGTTTGAGCTTCTTCATCAGACAGGAAAACGTCCGGGTACAACCGGGGATCAAAACGCCTCAGTGGTGCGGTTTCTATGTCAGACTGGATGACGGAAACGGTACGGCCCGTTACTATCCCCGGAACCGGGTCTACGGCGATTTGCCCTGGACACGCTGGGAACACACCTACCGGACTTCAGGCAAACCAATGAAAAACCCCTATATCCATTTCTGTCTGCGTAAATCCACGGGGTCTGTGTGGCTTGACCATGTAGAGTTCGTGGAAGTCAAAGAAGACCAGAAGAAATAACAACAGATAAAACGCATCTGCTCTGATTGGCAGGTGCGTTTGTTTTTTTAACGCAGCCGGGTACTTTCCCGTACCTGAAGCATATAAGGAGTGGAAAACTCCGGAACCTCCCTGCCGGGGTAACCGAACCAGGATGCCGCATCAACCAGTGTCTTGACAGCCATCCAGCCGACCTCGTTGTAACCGATGGCAACAGTAGTCAGTTTCGGTGAAAGAAATTCCGTATCGACCGAACCGCAATACCCCATAACGGATACATCTTCCGGGATACGCAACTTCATTTGGGTGAGAATACGGTAAACAGGCAATGCCCAGTAATCCGAATAACACAAGATGGCATCCGGCGGCTCAGGCAGCGCAAACAGGGGCTCAAGCCGCTCCCGGATAGCCTTGTCGTTCATAGCACAGCGCAGAACCGGATTCTGCGCCACCTGCAATCCCAGTCCTGCAAGGACACCGGCATATTCCTTTTCAGAAAAACACTCCCGGATCAGCTCTTTTTCCAATGTCAGAGTCACGATCCGGCGGTGGCCGGAACTCTCCAGATACCGGAGTGCCTCAAGCCAGCTTTCCCGGCCGCAGTGCCGGACTGCTGCAAATCCGGTAATTTCCCGATCTCCTTTTTCACAATAGGCAAGGACAACAGGAAGCTCCAGACGCTTCAGCAGTGCCGTTATTTTTTCATCTCCCCGGAAATTGCGCAGAAACAAAACGATCCCGCGGCAGCGGCTCTGGGACAATGTAAGGCGCAACTCTTCAAAAGGGATTTTCAATATATTTTCCGTCGAACAGAAATCCAGTCGGCCGCCCAGTGCATCTGCGGCGGCAGCGGCTCCCTGTAAGATGGCGTTTCCCACATGGGGCGAGGGGCGTTTATCCGCCATACAAAAAAGGTAACTGCCGCTGAAAGAACGGGACAACTCCGCAACGGCGGAGGTTCCCACTGCCCGTACACGATGCAGTATGCCATCGTTTTCCAGCATCTTCAAGGCTTCCCGCAAGGTATTGCGGCTGACGCCGAGCCGGGCGGCAAACTCCTTTTCCGGAGGCAGACTTTCCATTTCCGTATTCTCTGAAAGCAGTTTGCCGTATAAACGGACATAGATCCGTTTTTTCAGCGGAAAGATATCCATAACTTCACTTCCTGCCATATTCAAAACGTAATTTAATAAACTCAGACTTGCTTCAGTCTATACTATACAACAGGAACGGTGTTTTTTCCACCGGAGAAAGAAAAATTCAGCAAAATTTCATTCCCTCAGTGATGTTTTTTCCTCCTCATACAACTGGTTGGAAGTGCCTTTTTTCAGAAAAAACGGATCCTTCTCTTCCTTTTTTTCTGAAAATCTGAAAAAAGCTGATAAAATCCCGTTTTGAGCTCAAGAGATTGCTTGACTTTTTCAGCAGATAAGGTTATATTTTCCGCCGTGCAACTATAGGATCTCTTATGTCGAAAGTAATTGAAAACAAATTTATACGTCTTGAATTCGGGAATGACGGAACTTTACTGTCCTTCCGTAACCTTGTAACCGGAACTGAACTGGTGGCCCCCCACGGGCTCTGGCGGCTTGTCTGCAATTGCGGAGACAGCCAGGAAATTGAACTGTCTGCCGAACGCTCCACATCCAGAATTGCAGTAGCCCCCCGTAAATTCAAGATCGAATACCGGGACCCCGTGGGTTCCAATGGAGAGAAACTGGATGTCAAAGTGGCCATTCTGGGGCAACTTGTCAATGACGATCTTCATTTGATGATCACCGTTTTCAATGGTATGATCAAGGACAATATCATCAAAGAATGCCATTTCCCGTTGTTGAGTCTGAGTAAAGAAGCTTCACATATGACACTCCATACCTCTGAACGGGCAGGAACCGTCTGGCCGGATTTGGTTTCCGCCAAAGGCCGCTGGCGGAATTATGAAGCTATCTACCAGGGCAAACATTACCTTTATGAACGCCGCGTGACCCGTTATCCCGGTTCTGAGGCTGCAATGAACTTCTTTGAACTCAATTCCGGCTCAGAAGGTCTCTATTTCGGTAATCACGATGAAAGTTTCCAGTCTACCTGTCATTTGATCGAAGATGAAAAACCCGGAAAACTGAATCTGGGTATGGTCAAACTGCCTTTCCTCGGAGCCGGCAATCAGGTCACTTATGAAAATTTCGTCATTTCAGCCCATACCGGCACCTGGCATAAAGGTGCAGACAAATACCGTGCCTGGGCGAAAAAATGGTTCAAATTCCGTGAACATCCGGAATCTGTCCGGCAGATGCTTGGCTGGCAGCGAATCATTATGCGTTCCCAGTACGGCGAAAACTTCTACACCTTTGAGGATATGGAAAAGATCTGCGACGAAGGGAAAGCTGCCGGAATTGATACTTTGCTTATGTTCGGCTGGCACGCAGGCGGACACGACAACGATTACCCTAATTATGTAGTTTCCCCCTCTTTGGGCGGCAAAGCGATGCTGCAGCAGGGGATTGAAGCGTTCCATAACAAAGGGTGTAAGGTCATACTTTATTCCAACGGACAGCTGATCGACCATAACAGCGACTTCTACCGCTACGGCAATGGTAAAAATGTTGCCACAAAAGACCCGAGAGGCAATGAACATATCCAGACCTGGGGATTTTCCGGAAACGGTATCGGCAGCAAGGTTTTCGGCGGCAGGACTTTTTCCCGTGCCTGTCCTTCTTCCAGAGAATTTTTCGGTATCCTGAAAAAATTTGTTGACTTTGCTGCAGAAGTGGGAGCCGACGGCGTTTTCTTTGACCAGCTGGGCTCAGGGGATCAGCTTTGCTGTGACTCCGGCCACGGTCACGCTGTGCCCTTTACCACCATTATGGAAGCCCGCAGTGCAATGCTTGCCAAACTGCGTACCTATGCGGAAAACAAGGGGCTTTCCATAGGGATCGAACACGCTTCTGACGTAACAGCCCAGCACTCTGATTATATCCACTCCTGCCCCGGCGGTGCCAATCCGGTCAATCCCAACTGGGAAGAAAAAGGCGAAAAGCCGCAAGTCGTCAATGACTTCAGTCTTTTCCGCTACGTTTTCCCGGAAGTCCTCGTGTCAAACCGGGATATCAGAGATGAAAAAGATATGATCCGCCGCTGCAACTATATGCTGGTGCAGAACCTGTTTGCCGACGTGGAAGTTTACCGCTGTCAGCGTTCTATCGGCACGATCCCTGCCTATCAGGAATATCTGGGCAAAGTCAATGATTTCCGTGAAAAACACTCCGCCCTGCTCCGGGGAGCCCTTTTCCGCTCAGATGCGGACTACACCGCAAGCAGTACAGAATTCTATACCGCAGGCCACCGGACTGCAGAAGGTGATCTTGTGATTATGGCGACTCTTTCACATTTGGATAAATGCAAATGTTCCTTTGAGGTCCCGGGATATGACTTTGACTCCGCTGATATCCTCGGCGAAGGAAAAGTTGACAAAAACGGCACGCTCGAATTAAAACGTTTCGGCGTAGCTCTTTTGAAATTCACTCCCAAAGCATAAATTTTTCAAAAAAGAGCCTTGACTTAACAATGAAACAACCAGTAATGCCGACGCCTGAATTAAGAAGGAAGGCCGAATGGGACACCATATTGTCTGCCTGTACAGGAGCTTTAGGCGATGTCACTTTAACTGACAGTGCAGTCATTATCCTCTTTGCCGCTATGATGGGGGCGGGGGATATGTTTTCGATGCTCACCACCGCCATTATGCCTTTTATGGGTGGTGTGCTGCTGATCCCTATGGCTTACCTTGCCACCAAAGTGGGCATCCACCGT
Organism: Victivallaceae bacterium; assembly: GCA_045605205.1. Classification (GTDB taxonomy): domain Bacteria; phylum Verrucomicrobiota; class Lentisphaeria; order Victivallales; family Victivallaceae; genus UBA1784. Next base: position 10,213 of record JAZUPO010000277.1, on the reverse strand, counting down.
CTGGTGGTCTGTTCCTGTTCCATTTCAGCGGTCTGCTATTTTCTGATCGTTGCAACGCCTTTTTTCGGCAGTTGGGGTGTGCCTGTGATGATGATCACGCTGGCACTTTTTGCTATGCTCCACACGGGTTACTTGGCGGGTTGGTTCCCTATTCTGGACTCCATCCTGACACCGGAGCGGCGGGGGGCTTACTTGAGCAAGATGCGTTTTCTGTGGCAGTTGTCATCGGTGGTCTTTCTCTTTGTCGTGGGCAGACTGCTGCCGAAAGAGCCTGCTATGTGGCAGCTGCAGCTGGCATTGCTGGCGGCGGCGTGTATTTTTTCATTCCGGGCCTTCTTTTTGAACAGAGTACCTGTATTCATTCAGGAAAAAAAGGAAACCTTCACTTTTCGTGACGGATTGGCCACAGCTCTGGGCAACAAGGCACTGACAGGGTATTCCGCTTATCTTTTCATCCTCAATCTGGCTGCTTTCGGAACCATTCCGCTGTCAGTGCTTTATTTGAAAAACTACCTCAAAGCTCCGGACAATGTGATCGTTATGATTTCCGCTGTGACCTTCGGCGGTATGCTGATGGGCTCTTTGTGGGCAGGCAAAATCATCAAGAAACTGGGGATCAAGACCACACTCATCCTGATCCACGCCACATTCTGGTTGAGCAATCAGGCGCTTTTTTTCATTGGGACAGGCACCACGGTGACCTATATCCTGATCACTTTCCTGATGCTTTTGTACTGCTTCACCTATGCCACAGCCAATGTGGCCACCACCAGTGAAATGATGGCGTTGGCGACACCCGGGAACAAAACTATGGCAATGGCTGTCTGCGGCACCTTTTCTTCTGCGGGCGGCGGTCTGTCACGGGCTATCAGCTCTCTTGTCCTGGGAGCGGGGATCCTGGCTCCTGAGTGGTATATCAAAGGGACAAAGTTCTGTCATTATCAGACCTTGTTTCTGATTTATGCAGTATGTATTCTTTTTGCGGCAATGCTGCTGATTATTGTCCCCGCCGTCGTTCCCAAAGGGAAATACGCCTACGGCCGGGAATAAGTCTTACTTTGAGCCGAAGGGGATAAAACAAATGTGTCCCGACACCCTGCTTTTTTCATTACGGAAATGCAGGAACCGGTAGAGGAAAGACCACTCTGAACTTTTTTCATCGGTATTCACTGTCACAAAGGGAAAGCAGAGCACTGAAGTGCGTTTGCCCTCCCGCCGGTAACGGTAAAGAAATTCCAGTACACTGAAGTGGGATTTTTCAGGAGTTTTGGCACTGCGCAGCAGCAGACAAAGGAGACTCCACTTGTGAAAAACCTCTCCTTTGTCACTGCTGAAAAACAGCGATCTCACCTTTGATACTTCAGAAACAGCAATATGTTTTTCCAACAGCTCTTTTTTCGCTTTTCCGGCATTGCCCCGGTATGTAACCCCCAAAGCCGCCAGGTCTGAAGTCAATTTTTTTTGCACTTTGTCAATTGCGGCTTTGGCTCTCAATTGACTGCGTCCCAACTGTCCCAATTCTTTAAGCAAGGGTTCTTTGCTTGCTGCGAGGGCTTTCAGATCCTCAAGATCAGGCAGAGGCATATTGCACTCAAGAGCGGCTTGCCTAAAAAGCCTTTTCCGTTCGCTTTGAAGTTTGGCATCTCTTTGAAAAACGGCTTTTTTCCGTTCAAGATCATTCAACGACCGCAATACATTTCTCAACTTCCCCCCATAATTCTTTTGACGCGGCACATAAAATTTTCCTTTTTCCCGTACTGCGAAAAAGGCCCCCCAATTTTGTTTTGAATATTCAAAAGCATCCTTAAATTTGCCCCGGTGCAAATCTTCTTTTTCCGCAACTTCAATGGTATCATCTTGGCGGTAAGAACTCTGATACAGGGGAAAAAGAATTCCGGAACCGCCTTTTTTGCCATTATTGCTTTGGTACTCCCAGGATAAAAGGGGCAGAGAATAGCGGAAAAAACCGTCCTTATCCCGTCCCCAGCCGCTCAAGAGGCAGTTGAGCAAAAAGGAATAGCCTTTTTTCCCGTGATCATAGTGCCACAAGGGGAAAAAGCCTGAGCCGGAATGTTCCAATTTCCGGGGGAATTGGTCTGAATATTTAAGAAAATCCAGATAAAAAGCGACCTGTTCCGGCGTTTTGACTTCTTTGGGCAGAACGATACCGTATTTTTTCAAATTTTCATTGCACCACAACCGGAAATATGTTCCGGCAAAAAAACTTTTGCGGTGTCCATATACGGCAGGCATCAATTCATCGGTGACACTTGTTTCATAACACTTGTATGTGCCATACATTAAAAGCAGAGAGATAAATTCTTCTTTATGCAGCTGCTTTTTGTAAAAGGTCAGAAACAAAGGCAATGAAACACTGAAACTGCGTTTTCTCATCCAACGGGGGGAAGTCAAGGTATTGTTGACCGTCTTTTGCCGGTAAAGGATCTTCAGGATATCAAACTCCTTTTCCCCCTGAGAGACACTTCTGTGGAAGAGTGGGAAAAGACCGTAATACTCTTTTGAAACTTTTTGAGCAAGTTCCTTTTTCAAGGCGGCAAAGGCGGCATAGTCTTTGACGGATTTCAAGCCGTATTCCCGGCAAAAGAGCTCCACAATAAAACGGTTGTCAGAAAAGTTTTTTTCATTGACCAAAGTCAACAGGTCATAGAGTTTGAATTTTTTTTCTTTCCCTGTGTAAAAGAGTCCCCCTGCCAGCGTATATTCCAGCTGCGGAGAAAAACTGTGCCAGTACAAAGGCCCCAGAACAGAGCGGATCGTTTCATTGCGGCTCTCTTTATAAGAATAAGGTATGGAATAGAAAGCGTTTTTATCCTTGAAATAAAGAGGCAGCAAAAAATGTTCCCGGGGAGTGTTCCAGCACCACACTGGAAACACGCCCCAGACAGATTCAGATTTACCACCACTCCACCAGACAGGCCCGGTAAAATTAATAGAATCCCGGGAAAAGAGGAAACAGGGAAAAATATAAGTTGCATCCCATTGGCCTCGTGCAAATGTGATCGTAGGGAACACATATTTGCCATTCTTCCCCCAATAAACAAGAGGAAATATTCCCCAGGCTTTTTTATTGGCCCAGACCGGTCCCCAGTAAGAAAAATTTTCGCCCCGGTGAAAGAAAGGAACACTTCCGTAAGAATCCTTTTTCCAGTAGGTGTTCAACACCCAGCCGGATTCATTGTTCCACGCCGACAAAGGGAAAAGGATACTTTTTTCCCGTCCTTCCTGCACATAAAAGGGACGGACAGCAAAACCGTAGGCATCGCAGTCGATGACAGGCCACAAAGCGTTCCAGTAATCCCGGTGGCGGAAGAAAAAGGGCCACAGATTGATTTCACCACCCAACTGCCGTGAACGGAGTTTTTGAGGAAGCCGGGGCAGATTTTTCATTCCTTTGAGCCGGTCGGCTTTCGGAGGTGTGTAAGAAGACACATCCCCTGTAATACGCATCATACGTTCACTTGAAGCACAGGAACACAAAAGCAAAAGAGCAACAGTTCCCCAAGAGATCAAACGCATTTTTTAACCTTTTTCGAATGATTGATGACAGATTACAGTTCAGAGATCCGACACAGCAGTTCCACATCCCCAAATCTCTATGGGAAAGTAATATAGCACATCTCAAATTTTTTTCAACTCTTTAATATTGAAATTCCTTTTATTTTCCTCTTTCAGTTTTTTGTACCGGTCTGTTTGATTTTATATTTATTCCGTAAAATTCCTCTTTACAACATTGGAAAAAGATGAGTTTCAGTTGTATAGTATACTCATAACAGAACTTTGTATCAATTTATTTTCAACAACAGAGGTAATTTCAAAAGTCATTCAAAAAATGACAAAGATGCCATTCGCAAAGAGCTGTAAAGGGTAGTTTGAGGGTGCTACCTGTAAGGTAACAGCCGAAAACGCTCCCTTTATCAGATCGAAGCGAGGGTGCTTTGACAATTTTGAGGAGTTTTGAAATTGCCTCACAAGTCAATATCCTGTGATGCAAGAGCCAGAATCTGTGAAACTCAAGTTCAAACACTGAAAAGCCTCTCTCCCAAAAAAAAGCAGCAAACGGAAAATAAAAACTCCATTTGCTGCCTCTTTTTATGCCGGGAATTATCGTTTCGCGGTAACAGTTCCCGGCTGTTTGTAAGCCCAATCCAGCAATCTGCGGCAGAAGCGGTCACGGTCACGGGCGGATTTGAATCCGGTGACACAACCGATGATCCGGCGGCCGTTTCTTAAAGCACTGAAAGTCAGACAGGAACCTGCGGCACGGATATAACCTGTTTTCAGACCATCAACTCCGGGATAGCGGGGATTGACCAGCTTGTTTGTGTTGACAAAAACGGTTTTGCCGTTGCGGATGGAGGATGACTTTATATTGCACCACTGCACCAGTACGGGGTACTGGAACAATTGTTCTCCCAGAAGCACCATATCTGCAGCACTGCCCAGAGAATTGTTCTTCCCCTCAGGCAGTCCGCAGGGATTGATGAAACGCGTGGAACGCAGCCCCAGAGAAGCTGCTTTGCGGTTCATCAGATTGACGAACAAAGGAACGCTTCCCCCCACATATTCCGCCAGAAGCGTGGCGGCATCATTGGCACTTTTGACTGCGGTTGCGATCATCAGCTCCTGAATGGTGAACTTTTCGCCGGGGGCGAGATAGAGAACTCCTGTCCGGGGGACATCCCGGGCGGTTTTTGTGACCGGGACAAGAGTGTTGATATCAATATCCGGACGGTTTTCCAACTGTTCCATAATGACCAGCATAGTCATCATCTTGGCCATACTGGCAATCGGAACAGGCTTTGATGAGTTCTTTTCCCACAGGACCCGCCGGCTATCCATATCAACAATGATTCCACTGCGTGCACCGGCACTGCCGGGAACAACTTTAGCAGGCAGATTCCCTCTGACAGCTGTTGAATAATCCAAAGGACGCCCGAAAAGAGGAGATTTGGCAGGGACGAAGTAGCGGTCAACTTTCCGGGGCGGGGGAGTTTCTGCTTTTTTTTCCGGGACGGCAGGAGTTTCACTCTTTGGGTCAGTTGAACTGCTCCCGTTGGAAACAAAGATGATCACAAGGATCACGTGAACTGCTACAACAATACCCGCAAGGCTGAAAAAAACCTTCATCCTGGTTTTGGCTACTTCGTCCATTTTTTATGCCTTCTCCTTGAAAAAGCTTTTACTGCAGCACAGGTTCCCCGAGTCTTCCGGCTGCGGCGGCACGGTTGAGGGCACAAATCAGTGCGTGGATCACAGCTTTGTCGATATTGGTATGTTCACCGGCACCGTAGACCAAATCAGAGGATTCTTCTGAGACCCGCAAGCCCACAAAGGCAATTGCCCGGGCATCAGCATCGGTTCCCAGAGTATGTTCTGCGTAATCTTCCACCTTAAAGAAGGGCATCTTTCCGGAAGCCTTCAAAGCCCGAACCACGGCAGAAAGCAAACCGTTGCCCTGTCCTGAAAGCTGATACTTTTGATCGCCGATGTACCAGTCAAATCCGGCACCGGAGTGTTCGCCTGCGGAAGCACGGCTGTAATTTTCCATACGGTAAATGCCTTCGCAGTTGACGAAACTGTCGTAAAAGATCTCACGAAGCTTTTTGGAGTCGATCTCACCGCCGGTGGCATCAACGTAGTGCTGAACTGCAGCACCGATGGCGGGGTGCATTGATTTCGGGGGGCAGATGCCGTATTCTTTTTCAAGGACATAGACAACGCCGCCCTTGCCGGACTGGCTGTTGATACGGATCAAACGTTCATACTGGCGGCCCAGATCGGCGGGGTCGATGTGAAGATAAGGCATCTTCCAGCCCTGACTGAAGAAAGTATTGATATCTTCTTTGCGTTCAAAACCTTTGCGGATGGCGTCCTGATGGGAACCGGAAAAGGCGGTAAAGACCAGATCCCCTGCATAGGGATGACGGGGATGGACTTCAATGCCGGAGTTGCGTTCAACAGTCCGGACGATCTCAGGCATATTGCTGAAGTCAAGTCCGGTGTCGATGCCCATAGATTCCAAGTTCAATGCGAGGACGGAAATATCCAAATTTCCGGTTCGTTCGCCGTGGCCGAAAACAGTTCCTTCGACCCGGTCGGCACCGGCGAGGATCGCCAGTTCTGAAGCGGCAACGGCACAGCCCTGATCGTTGTGGGAGTGCAAACTGATGCGGGTATTGGCCACATCAGGATATTTCCGGCAGAAAAGTTCGATCATATCCGCGTAGTGGTTCGGGGGACGCCGTTCCACTGTGGCGGGCAGATTGAGGATGAAGTTGTCTTTGGAAATGGGACCCATTTTTGCCCATTCATCCCGGACGGCACAGCAGAGTTCCACCACATAATCCAAATCACTGTCGGTGAATTCTTCGGGTGAAAATTCATAAGCGATACGGCCTTCGAGTCCGTTGGCAGCAATGGCATCGCAGACCATTTTTGTTCCGTCGATGGCCATTTGAAGTGCTTTCTGGCGGTCGCCGCCGAAAACGAAACGGTTGTGCAGATCGCTGGTGGCCACGTAGCAGTGGGCAATAGCACGGTGAACGCCTTTGAGGGATTCGAGGGTTTTGTCGATCAGGTGCTTGCGGGCCTGGGTCAAAACAGAGATCCGGACATCATCAGGGATGTGGTTTTCTTCAATAAGACGGCGGACAAAGTTGAAGTCATCTTCACTGGCGGAAGGAAAGGAAACTTCAATTTCTTTGAAGCCGATCTTTTTGAGCATATTGAAATATTCAAGTTTCTGATCGGGATTCATCGGCTCAGGCAAAGCCTGGTTGCCGTCACGCAAGTCAACAGATGTCCAAACGGGAGGCTGGGAAAAAACACGGTCGGGCCACTGGCGGTTCTCAATAGCTATGGAAGCGGGATAAGTATATTTGGGGTTCATCTTGAACAGATCCTTATATGAAAAATTTAATAATCACACTTATTCAGGGGGACGGGAATTTTTATTGACCGCGACCGTATATCGGAACTTCCGGAACCGATGTCTGAATCTCAGACCATCATCAGCAATGACGACACGGCCGCGCCGCGCAGTCGAAGACCGTGCAGGAGCAGCCGCTCACTAAGCAAAGTTGTTCCGTAGATTTTCATATTCTATGAAATATACCACCGAAATGCCAAAATATCAAGTTATGTTGCAAGAATTTCCGTAAGAAAGATATAAAATTACTCAAACTCTTATCTGCCGGAACTGTTATCCCGGAAAAAGGTTGGGGAACAACCCCATTTTTTACGGAAAGCATCAGAGAAATACTTTTCATTTCTGAAGCCGCAGCGGCCTGCAATCTCTTTGATCATCATACCGGTGTCCTGCAGAAGTTCAACGGCAAGCTGCATCCGTTCTCTCAAGAGCACCCCGTTGATCGTTGTGCCGAAATACTTTTTAAATGTCCGATTTGCAACAGCAAGAGGCAATCCGATAAAAGAAGCCACATCAGCTCCGGAAATATTGTCCCCCAGATGAATCTGGATAAAATTCAACCCCCAGGCCACCTTGTCCGGGAGCCACTGCCTGAATGTCCCCTGTTCTTCTGCCGTCCGGGAAAAGAGTTCCATACTTTTTCCGGCCAGTTCCGGCAGATGCTGCCGACATTCCCCCGCCATCAGATTCTTTATTTCCAGCATCAGACGGTAAAAAATTTCCGGCTCCGCAGGCCTTATGACTGCCGGACGGTCCAAGCCCAACCGGGCCGCAAGAGCGTGGAGCAGGGAACCTTTAAAAATAATAAAAATCCGTCTGCCTGCCCGCCCTTCCAGATTGCCCATAGAAAGTCCTGACCCGCTGGGTTCTATCAGAATATCCCCCGGAGACATTATCTTTTTTTTGCCCTCCCAGCTCACCCAGAAGGTGCCTGAAATCAGATATTGGATACAATAATCTGAAAAGTTGACGTGCCTGATCTCTTTCCGGTCTGCCCTTTCGACCTCTTTGCAGCTGATCGGAAAAAGAGGCGGCGTGAACTGAAGAAGATCGTCTTTAAAAAAGGATTCATAACGTCTCCGGATCTCCGGTGCCTGGTTGAAGATATCGTAGGAAATTTTTTTCATTTTTCAAAAAAACAGGAACTTTTATAAAAAAAACAGGAATAGATTTTCAAAAAAAATATGGCAACACCCTCCGTTCCACGTTATAATATAGGAGTGTTGAAGAATGATTGCAAATAACCCATTTGAAAAAAACTGAAAAAAAGGAAAGCAAAAATGAAAATCAAGATTCTGGCACTTGTAATGACCGCTTGTGCGTGCCTGCTTCAAGGGCGCGAACTCTTCCCCGAAAAAGCCTTTTATCTGGGCTTCAATTTTACTCAAACCAAAGCCCTGCCCAAGATTGCCGCCCTTGCAGAACGGGCTCAAAAAGCCGGATACAATACTGTTTATCTTGCTGATGCCAAATTCGGCAATCCCTGGCAAAGAGGCAAACAATACGAAAAGAATTTACAGGAAGCTGTAAAAATCCTCCGGGCCCATAAGTTGAAAGTGGTCGTCTATGTATGTGCCCACGGCCAGTTTCTTGAAGAAGTCCCCTTTGAAGTGGAAAGTACGCCTGCTCAGAAACAGGAATACAAAGTCGTCAACGGTAAGATCCGCGGAATAAATTTCTTTACCAACAGCTCTTTTGAAGAGGGCTTCAAAGATTGGCGTCCAGATCGGAACAAAAATATCACGATCGATTCAACTGTCAGTGCCTCAGGCAAAAATTCCGTCCATTTTCACCTTGATTTCAAACGCCCCGGACAAATCAGGCTCCAGAGGACGCTGCCTGTTGGAGCTTTCAAACATTACCGGCTCTCTTTGAAACTGAAAACCCGCAATCTGAAAGGCGGCGGCAGCACTTTCGGTCTGGCTGCACTGCCCGTCGGAGTTATGAAAAAAGGCAAGTCCGGTGACGGATTCCGTTATTTCTGTTTCCAGAAACTCAATGCCGCGTGTCCCATAAAATCCACTCAGGATTGGCAGGAATATACCTTCACTTTCAACACGCTTGATCAGGAAAAAGTCACCCTTTTTATCGGCTGCTGGGGAGCTGTTTCGGGGGATTTCTGGATCGATGATATTGAATTGCACAGTGATACTTTCACCAATATCGTCCGGCGAAGCGACACGCCTCTGTCTGTCACTTCTGCCGACGGAAAAGTCCGCTACACCGAAGGTAAAGACTTTTCAGTTGTTCAAGATCCCCTCTGCGGTCATTACCGCTGGAAAGGACGTTTTGATTTTACTCACCCGGCCCCCGTTATCACCATTCCTGCCGGAAGCCGTATCAAAGAGGGAGAAAAAATTATTGCCTCATATCATCACGCCTTTGCCGGAGCCTCACAAACGCCCGATATCTGTTTGAATTCCCCCGTTGTGAAACAACTCGTTGCTCAGCAGATCAAATGGTTCAAAAAGACCGTTGATCCCGAAGGATACCTTATTGCCATTGACGAATACCGCTGCTACGGCTATGATCCGGCTTGTGTCAAAAGTAAGAGAAGTGCCGGACAGGCGTTGAATGATCTTGCTCTTTTTACCTACAACGAGATCAAAAAACACGCTCCCGGCAGCAGGATCTATATGTGGAACGATATGTTTGATCCTGCCGGCAACTGCAAGGAATCAGGATACTATTATGCCGTTCGCGGTGACGGGGCTTTATGGAACAGCTGGATCGGACTGCCTAAAGATATTATCATACTGCGCTGGCAAAGCAAAAATCTGAAAAGTGTACAAGCTTCAATGAAACACTGGAACTCTCTGGGAATGAAATATGTTCAGTTCCCCACCTACTTCACCGACACCTTTTCACCTTTGACCCGGCCTATCATTGAACTTTCGGCCAAAGATCCTTATTGTATCGGAATTGCTTTTGCTCAGTGGGGCAGGATCAACAATTTCAAGCCCTATTTTGAGAAAATGCTTGACGTGACAAGAGATGTGATCAAATCCGCTGCTTCAAAAAAATAACAGGGAAATAATCACGATGAGAAAGTCATTTTTTACTTTGATCGAACTTCTGGTAAGCAAAACTTGTCAAATATGTGTTTATTTTTTGCGAAAAATTGGTGCTTGCCTTAATATTTGTCATTGCAATTCTGCCCAATGCGGGATTGCCGGTTTTGCAAATGCAAAAACGGCAATCCACCAAAAGTTTTTGGCAAGGATGGAAGTCGGATCGTAGCCATGTCGTTCTGTGAGCCAAGGA